>WTGE01000252.1 GCA_011525445.1 Synechococcus sp. CO36386bin_37 | reverse complement strand
AAAATAATCAGGAGGAACTCCGCTTTGAAGCCTCAAGCGACCGTCGGCCGCGATCGAAAACAATGCTCGATGACTCCAAACGTCGGCACTGTCACGGGCTACATAAAAGGGCAGGTCACCAAGGATCTCAATGTTGAGCTTGCGAGCTTGATCTCTCAGTCGTTGCCATTGTCGATCGAGATGCCATTGGAGCAATTCTTGCTCCAACAGCGCCGGTTCATGTTGAAGACGCCACTGGGCGAGGGCGGCTGGTTGATGAATCGCGAGAGGATGAGGCCAGGACCACCAAGGCAAACCATGGTGTTCGTCACGAAGCACCACAAAACTGACATGGTCCTTCAGCCAATGCCCCTGATCCAACCTCCAGCGTTCAAATTGCTGTTGACGCTCAAGGGATTGCTGTGGCCAATAGGCGGACAGTGCACAGGCGAGCGCTTTGACACGAGCATCCGCCAGCGCAAAATCCAGTGTTGACCCATGGGCTTGCTCAGACCGAGAGCCAGGAAGACTCTCGAGATCACGGACGGGCAGAAATCCTTCTTCCGCCAGATCGTCAGCATCCAGCAGCCAGGGATTCAGGGCAAAACTGGAGGGGGAGCTGTAGGGAGATCCGGTGCCATCAGGAGGCGCGAGAGGCAGAATCTGCCAGACCATTACCCCATGGCTGGCAAGAGCGTTTAACCATTCACGAGCTGGCCGCCCAAAGCTTCCGCAGACGGGTGAATCGGGTAGAGCAGTGGGATGGAGCAGTACACCAATCCTGCGCTTCATGGCACTCCTTGAGGGGTCAACCATGGCTTAAAAACACTGGAGAAAAACAAGAGTCAGGAACGGGGCAGGCGATAACGCTCAACAATTCGTCGAGCGAATGCAGGGACATGACGATCCACTTTCTCAGGATGGTGTCGTCTCAGCCAAAGTGCATTGCGTGTGAAGTGGGAGTCGATGGAGAACCGTCCGTATTCGAGACCTTTTGGGCCGACCCGCTGCACGACCCAACCCACCAGTTCAGCCACCCACATGGGCAGTCGTAATGCCTTTTCATAGGCATCAATCCCCTGCTGAACGGCCTGCTTGCGATCTCCTCGGCTGGTAACAGGAGCCACATCCAATTCCTTGGCAATCAGGGCCAACAGTTCCGCACCCCGATCATTGCGAACCACCAGCCACTGGCGTCCGAATTCCGCCCCCATGTAGCCAACAACTAAATCAGCCCCGGCGTTGACATAGTCGAAACAGCTCAAACAACTCGGAGCGAACACATCCTTCAGCCGGGGTGTGTCCAGTCCGAAGAAGGGCACCGTCTCCGTATGTCCATCGCGATGGCGGAAGTGAATCCGAAAATCCTGCATGAACTCGTAGTGCACGACCGTGTCTGGTGAGCTGCTGGCACTATTGAGAAACGTTTGAAGTCCATCCCGTGACACATTATCGACACAGGGCATCCCCAGGACATAAAGCTGATCAAGAGGCAACGTGTCCTGCACCGAGCGCAGAGCCTGGATCTGACACCCCACACCAATCGCCAGCAAACGCCTGATGCCACTGCCGGGCAACTGCTCAAGCACTGACAGATTGTTGGAGAGTGTGGGCTTGTTCACTCGAGCTGCCAACACCTCTTCAGGAGTACGCGCCAAAATGGGAAGGGGAGTGAATCGATCGTCTGGACTTTGCTGGACACAAAGAACGGCATCCACCAAACCCGTTTCCAGAGCTAAAACTCCGAGACGACTCACAATTCCTGTCCATTGAGCTCCCTCGATCGGCTTCTGAAGCCGAGCTGTGAGCATCCTTTTGTGAACGCCGAAATACAATTCGTTTTCATCCTCTAATCGGCGGGAACGCCCGTGCGCTCGGGCTTCCATACCCTCGAAGTCCTGATTCAGAAAAGCGCAGGCACGCTTGACATAAGCCACCCAACGCGAGTCACAAAGACCGCAGTCACTACAGAGATCCCTGGCGGGACGGGCAACATCCCTGGCAATGGGGCGAGCCCGCTCGTGCGGAAGAGGCGAAGCTGAGGTCACTGACAGGGAATCGTCGTGCTGAAACCACGCTAATCAGCATTAGTTGAGCAAGACTACCGTCGTGCAATGAAAAGACGACGTGAAGGATGATCCGTCACCAAAGAAAACCTCCATCCAAAACCGTCGGTCTCCTTGGATTGGCGCCCGGCCAACGAGGACTCTGCTGAGAATCGGAACGGCGGTCTTTGGAGTCGTCCTCGCTGGATCGGTGCTCGCCCTGGTATGGCCCAAACCAGATCCCATCACTACCGATGTTGAATCGGCCAAGAGTCCATCCCCGCTGGCTCCCCTCCCGGATCAACCTGTGATGATTTTGGTTGTCGGCCTCGACGCCGAAACCATCGATGCCACTTCGAACCAAGCAGCACCGCAAGGACTTGCCAATGCCGACAGTTTGATGCTGGTCAACGTCGGTGTAAACGACCCGGTACAGATCTTGCAGTTGCCGACAGAACTGGCCGTTCAATTGCCAGGTATCGACACCATGCAACCCCTATCAGCGACCTGGCAACGCGGTGGCATTGCCCTGACTTCTGATGTGATTGGAGAACTTATCGATCTTCCGAGGGACAAGCCAGACCGCTACCTCATTCTGTCCAGGAAAGGCTTGCGCAAGATCGTGGAAGGACTTGGTGATCTTGAGGTCACCCTGAATCAAACCTACAAATACGAAGACAAAGCCCAGAACTACAGCGTGAATCTCCAGGCTGGTTTGCAGACATTGAACGGAGCTCAGGCCGAACAACTTGCACGCTTCAAACCCAACGTCAATCACGATCACCAACGAAGAATGAGACAGCGCTTGCTGCTCCGATCGATGCATCAGCAGTTGGCAGAAATCAGTTCCATCACCATGGTGCCTGAACTCCTGGATGTGATCTCAAATCAGGTTGCCACCGATCTCAGCAACACGGAACTGCTGAGTCTGACGGCAGCGGTGATCAGCAGCCCAGCTTCGCCTGTGATCACAGAACTACCGCTGGCGCCACGTGCGGGTCAGCAGAGATTGCGCGAACTGAAACCTGATCTAAAGCTGCCAATCTGGCCCACTCAAGAGTGATTGCTCGACTCATTTCAATGCTGGATCGAACTGTTTCCAGCGCTGCTTAAGCGATTGCAAAACCGCTTCCTGATCCACTTCACCACCGTTCCCGTTGCCGATACGCCCGCACCAGGGCAAACCATCCATTCTGCGAGCGCTGGGATTCCAGACTCCTCCGAGTTGCACCAGACCTACGAGGGGAATCCCGAGCGAGTAACACAAGGCGACCGAAGCAGGTGCCACCCCCGGGATGAACCCGGCAGAATTCGGCTGAACGAGAAGCAAGGCAGGGCAACGCCATGCCGCCAGAGCATCGAGCCAACTTCCTGAGCCTTGAACCATGGCTGCATCGCCGCAGAGCCTGAGAAGGGTGGGAACACTGTTTTGATCTCTCTGGCGTGAAGCAATCTCGCGAAGAGCATTTTGAGGTTCTTCCCCACAGGCCAGAGCAATCAACTCGGCAGAGAAACGATCGGCAATGTATTGGCTTCCCTCACGCATGGAGAGTTCGGGAAGAGGTCCGGCTCCAACAAGAGCCAAGGTGAGATCCAGCATCCAGCGACATTAGGGAGATCAGATCCATAACGGTTATGGAAAGGATGGCGATGCAGCATTACGATCAGATTATTGCCGTTTCAAACGCGGGCATCGTGACCAGTTTTCTCACCGCTGCCCGAGCCGAGCAGGAGAATTTGCAGCACGACACCAGACGTCTCCGGCTGTTTAGCGGTACCTCCAATCCAGGTTTGGCGAGAGAAATCGCGGCCTATCTCGGCGTCCCGGATGGCCCGAAGGTGTGCAAACGCTTCGCCGATGGTGAACTGTACGTACAAATTCAAGAATCCATCCGCGGTTGCGATGTCTTCTTGATTCAACCCACCTGTGCTCCTGTCAATGACAATCTCATGGAGCTCCTGATCATGGTTGATGCATGCAGACGCGCGTCTGCTCGACAGATCACGGCGGTGGTTCCTTACTTCGGATATGCGCGAGCGGATCGCAAGACCGCAGGACGCGAATCGATTGCTGCCAAGCTCACCGCCAATTTGCTTGTGGAATCAGGAGTCGACCGGGTGTTGGCGATGGACCTGCATTCGGCTCAGACGCAGGGTTATTTCGACATTCCCTGCGACCACATTTACGGTTCGCCAGTGCTTGTGGATTACCTTGCAGCCCAAGATCTCGGAGAGGTTGTTGTGGTCTCTCCCGACGTAGGAGGAGTGGCTAGAGCCCGAGCCTTTGCCAAGCAGATGAGCGATGCACCTCTAGCCATCATCGACAAGCGAAGAACTGGTCACAACATGGCTGAAAGTCTCACAGTCATTGGCGATGTGAATGGCCGTACCGCTATTTTGATCGACGACATGATCGATACAGGAGGGACTATCTGTTCAGGCGCAAGGCTCCTGAGGGAGCAAGGTGCCAAACGGGTCATCGCCTGTGCCACCCATCCTGTGTTCTCCCCTCCAGCCATCGAACGCTTGTCGGCAGAGGGATTGTTTGAAGAAGTGGTGGTTACAAACAGCATTCCCATCAAGCCCGATCGCAGATTTGGCCAACTTCAAGTTCTTTCAGTTGCCAACATGCTCGGTGAAGCGATCTGGCGTATTCATGAAGAGAGCTCGGTCAGCTCGATGTTCCGCTGAGTCAATCCGGACTCGATTGCTGTCGGTGAGACGTCTTTGTTTGGCCCTAAGCCTGCCGTTCGCGCTGCTGATGGCACCGACAACCGCACTGGGCCAAGGCGCTGAGGTGCTGTTGAGCAAAAGTCGTTTACCAAGGGTTCAAAGGCAGCAGGTCTTGGGGGTCTGGCTCACGAATAGCCCAAGCCCTTTGTATTACGACCAACGCAACATCAAACAAGCTGTGCAGGAGCTGGATCAGGCAGGTTTCTCCGTGCTTTACCCGAACGTCTGGAGCCGCGGTACCACCTTTCACTCCAGTGCCTTTGCACCTCTAGAACCAGCTCTAAAGACAGCTGGCGAAGAGATTGACCCCATTTGCTCCCTCAGTAAGGAAGCTCACCTTCGGGGCATGAAAGTGGTCCCCTGGTTTGAGTATGGGTTGATGGAACCTGCCGATGCGCAGGTGGTTCACGACAATCCGGAGTGGGTGTTGGCGCGGGCCGACGGTGACCCTGTCATGACCATGCACGGTAAGAAAATGGTATGGCTCAATCCAGCACATCCCCAAGTGCGCGAACGCTTCATCGGTCTCGTGGTGGAGGTGATGAAACGTTGTCGAATGGACGGTCTGCAACTCGACGACCACTTTGCCTGGCCTGTTGAATTGGGCTACGACCCATACACCTCTGCGCTGTATGAAACGGAGACAGGATTTACTCCACCCAGCGACTACACCAACCGCTACTGGATGACCTGGCGACGCCGCAAACTGACCGGTCTCCTCCGGAACCTGCGTGAACGCTTGGAGCAAGAGTCGCTTCCCGTTCGCATCAGCCTCTCACCAGGGCCCTTTCGATTTGCTTACAACAACTGGCTTCAGGATTGGGAACTATGGGCCGTCGGAGAACTCATCGATGACCTCGTCGTTCAAAACTATGCCTATTCCTTAAAAGGATATGCAAAAGATTTAGACCAGCCTGCTTTACGCAAAGCCAGGGAATGGGGCCTCCCTATTCAAATCGGAGTGCTGGCAGGTTTTGGAAAAAGAACAACATCGATGGATGTTCTAAAGGAGAAAGCAAGACTGGCGAATGATCGCGGTTACGGCGTCATTTACTTTTACTGGGAGGGATTGTGGGGAAAACATTCAGGTAGCGAAGGATCTAAATTTCGCCAAGAAGCCTTCCGCCAAATGGGTTCACAAAATCGTTAAGCCAATCAGAAAGCAATCTTTTTCAGCCTTAGCAGTAGGGAGTTTCAGGTCTTGTTGCTAATCGCCTGAACGACTCTCACAACTGGGTAGAAGCATGCCAGCCACAGTTCGGCAGTCAGCAGACCTAGCTATCCAGGCCAACAATCACTCCTCGCAAGAGGCTGTTCACATTGTGTTGATCCACATCAATCATATTTGCCACTCAAAATAAAAGCCAGATCCCAAGATCAGAAAACGCAAGATCTCTAAGCAAATTCTTCGCAAATTCACACATAATTAATACCCTTATCATTCAACATTCAGAAAACAAAACCCTCTAAGCAAATTCTTCACCAGCTCAAAGGTGATTAATACGCTCATCATTTGATTCTCACAAAATACAGGTCAAAAATCAATCAATGAATTACCCAGGAAGATTACATTTTAAGGAGATAAAAGCAGTCAAATGCCTCACAAATTTAACTCAAACAAGTCACTCAATTTACAGGATTATTTAGACCTTGCGTCCACTGCATTTTTTCAAAATGCCGACGCTGATGAACACTTAAATCTCTCAAAAGAAAACAACTTTTTTTCACTACTGTCCGGTAGTGACGCAGATCAATTTGAAAACCCTACAGCCTTTGATTACTCAGAGGAGTCCATAACTAACACCACTTCATCAACAATCACCAATGAAAATGGGGAAATCTTAGGGATTCAAACATCAAACTCATCTTATGATTACACTTCCGGTAGCGAAGATGGATTCAATATTGACCTCAATCTTACGGGAGTAGGCTGGTCAGAAGAACTTAAGGAACAAGCTTATGCAATGGCTGATTTGTTGTCCACTTTAATCATTGAAGATATTCCCGATTCGATAGTCGAAGGTCAATCAATCGACGACTTGTCAATCAACATTCAAACCGGTCCAATTGATGGCGAAAGGGGCACACTAGGCGCAGCATGGATAGGGCAAACAAATAGCGAAACAGGATTTACAAATATTGGAAATATTTGGGTTGACATTGATGACGCCAATCGACTGCTAAACGAAGGAAGATTCGATGATCTTATACTGCATGAAATGATTCATGTCCTAGGATTTATATCAACCGGTGACATGACAGATACACTTGTCAATGAATCTAATCAATACATCGGCACGAATGGACTTGAAGCTTTTCAACAAGGAATTAACAGGGGTGATTACAATTCAGACCATGATCTTTTGATTAACTGGGAAACAGGAATGCATTGGGAACAAGATGATCTTGCTCTCCCGCAAGATGAATTAATGACTGGAACATCTGACGAAACCAATCATTTGTCAACCGTTACACTGGCAGCCATTGAAGATTTAGGCTATCAAACACTCTGGGGCACAGGTACGTTCCAAGACACCAGCGTGGTTCTTGATGAAATCACTGCAGATTGGGCCAACACAAACGAATGGGCAGTGATTTA
>WTGE01000386.1 GCA_011525445.1 Synechococcus sp. CO36386bin_37 | reverse complement strand
CCACCAGCCCATTCAGCGCCACTTCAACCGCCTGGCTCAGAACTGCAGCCGTGACCCCCTGCTCCAACGCCATCTGCCGATTCATTCGCACCTGAAACTGTTGAACAGGCAACTGGGGTTCAAGCTGAAGATCCACCACCCCAGGAATGGCTGCCATCAGTTTCTGCACCTCTTCGCCCAGTCGGCGCAGTTCATTCAGATCCGAGCCTGCAATCTTCACGGCGATCGCGCTGCGCACACCGGACAGCACTTCGTCCATTCTGTGCGAGATGAATCCCCCCACATTTGGAGCCACTCCTGGCAGGGCCAGAAACTCCGCACGGATGCGTTCAAGGGCTGCAGGACGATCCCTCATGGCTTGATCGCTCAGTTCCAAATCAACGTGGGCGATATTCACACCCGCCCCATCGGCATCCCCTGGAGCCCTCCCGGCACGAACCTGAACCCAGCTCACGTCATCACTGGATTGGAGTCGCTGCGAGAGCACCGTTCCTGCACGACTGGTCATCGACAGGGACACCCCCGGATAGAGCACCATCGCATTGACCAGCGACTGCTCGCGGAACTCAGGCAGAAACACACGTCCCAGGGTGGGAAGAATGAAAGCAGATGCCACCACGGCCGCCAGGGCCAGAGCGAGAACCCGACGGGGCGACTGCAGGACGCTGATGAGCACCGGTCTGTAGAGGTTCTGAGCCTGCCGTTCCACCCAGGACGGCTCTGCAGGCAGTGGGGCGTGACTGAGCAGAAGGGCGCAGAGCGCTGGCGAGAGGGTGAGTGCAACAAGGGTGGATGCCAGGATCGAGAGCACGTATGAAAGTCCCATCGGCACAAACAAGCGACCTTCCACTCCCGTGAGCGTGAAGATCGGAGCGAACACCACAACAATGATCAAGGTGGAGATCAGTACGGGCTGACGCACCTCCACCGAGGTGCGAAACACCACATCAAGAGGATTCTGCGGCGACCTCAGCAGGCGATTAAGGCGCAGTCCTCGGAAGCAGTTCTCCATATCGACGATTGCATCGTCGACAACGGAACCGATGGCGACGGCCAGGCCACCAAGGGTCATGGTGTTGAGCTGCAGTCCGAATCCACGCATGAACAGCAGGCCGGCAAGCAGTGACAGGGGAATGGCACTGAGGGCAATCAGAGCCGTTCGCCAGTTCATCAGAAACAGCCCCAACACCAACGCCACGATCACAACCCCAATCAACAGGGATTCGCTCACATTGCGGATGGCGATTTCAATGAACTGGGTCTGCCGGAAGGTGCGTGTCACCGCGATCTCCTCGGGGAGAGAGGCATTCAGCGCCTCCATCCTTTGTTCCAAGATTCGTGTGAGTTGAGGTGTGTTCACATCAGGTTGTTTGTTGATCATCAACACCACCGACGGTTTTCCGTTGAAGCTGGCTTCACCGCGGCGTACGGCAGCACCTAGACCGATCTCTGCCAGATCACCGAGGGAGTGGATCACACCCTGGTCTGTCAGGACTGCAGCTTGTTCAAGATCCTGCACGGTTGAGCTGCTGTTGCCGTTGAGAATGAGACGTTCCTGTCCACCACTGTTTTGAAACCCACCGCTTCCGCTGAACCGTGCGGACTTGGCCCCATCCAGAACCTCCAGCAGGGCCACATTGTCCTGTTGGAGTGACTCCAGGTCCAGCTGAATCTGCGTCTGAGGGAAGTCACCTCCGTAAATCGTGATCTGCGCAACTCCGGGGATCGCCCGCAAAGCGTTGCCATAGGTGTTCTGGACGAGCGATCTCAACCCCAGGATCTGTTCTGTGGTTGCTGAATCGGAAAGGGTGAAGGCGTATTGAAGAACGGTGCTGAGTGGGGACAGCGGGGGAGAGAGTTCAGGGGCTTCGGCAGCTGCTGGCCATTGACCTTGCAGCCGTTGGAGCCGTTCCGCCACCACTTGTCGTGCTCCCTGCAACGGCGTTGAATCGTGGAAGACCACCTGAACCATCGACAGGCCTGGTTTGGATGCGGAGCGCACCACATCGACTCCGCTGATTCCCTGGACGGCAGCCTCAATCGGTTCACTGATCAGCCGTTCCACCTGTACTGGTGACAGACCTGGTGCAGAGGTTTGAATCTCCACCTGCGGGGGCGCGAAGGCTGGAAACACATCCAGGGGCATCCGCAGGACGTTCGAGACACCCCACAAACTGATCAAGAGTGAACATCCAACCACCAGCCAGCGCCGAGCGATGGCTCCACGCAGGATGACATCAAGCAGATTGCTGTCCATGATTGAGGTGTTCAGCGATCGTCGGGAGCATCTCTAAGGCTGCGAAAACCAACAATTGCAGCAATCACCACGACGACAGCCACTCCAACGCGACCGAGAAGGAGCCATTGGGGGGATGTCGCGGTTGCTTGATCAGAATCGGCGTGCTTGTGCGTTTCTGTGGAGGTTGTCTGCTGGTTGTGCAGCGAACGATCCTTCTTCTGAGATTCGGCAAACAGGGACAGGGCACCTGAGACCACAACATCTTCATTGGCCGTGACACCCTCCAGAACCACCGTTTGATCAGCCAGAACAGTTCCGGTTCGGATGAAAACAGGGTCATAGGTTGTTCCGCTGTAGACGAACACCAAGGGTTGTCCATCGACATCAACGATCGATGCGTTAGGCACAGTGAGTTGTCCTTCTGCCGTCAGTTTCGGCTTGTTGGTGATGATCCCTAGAAGCTGGTCCTGATCAAGATCGGCCCCAACCTGATCCACGGAGCCGTTCTGGACAAACTCGTCACCATGCCCTGAGTGCGCCAGTGCACAAGGCACGAACAGCCCGGGGAGTCCCCCCAACACAAGAGCACATCCGAGAACAACAGCTCGCATCATCCAGTCTTCAACAACGTCATACTCTTGACTTTCTCCGCTTTAAGCAACCTAAATGCAATGACTTGGAGCAAAAAACACGAATCACACTTTTCAAGTGCACTGAAGCTCAAGGGTGCAGCGTTCTGAAATCCAGTGCATGTTTGCGGGGATCCAAACCTTCGGCTGATTCGCATCCAGGCTCCGTGGAATGCTCTGGCCGAGAAGTTTTGTGGTTCGTTTTGCAGGGGTGCAAACGTCTGGGAAAGCAACGATTGTTTGGAAGTGCGTAGGAATTTCAGAAAATCGTGAAACAAGTTGGTGCGTTATGGCCTGATGACGACAGATCAGCACTCAATTGGGCTGGCAGTGCTTCATGCTCCTGGGTTGTATCAGGGATCGATGAGCAGGATGTGGGGGAAAGCATTGCCCAAGCCTTAACGGATAATCCGTTGTTGTTCATGCGTACTCTTTTCTTGACAATTTTTCAATGGAATACAACCATCCATTATGAGTCGAGATCAGGCGAAGAAATTAACCATCATGAACAAGAAAATACAGACGTAAGAGTGAATGCATAACGTTTGATTTCGACCATGAACAGGGTCGGAACAATTCCGCAGTTAGTGCCTAGATAGTGGCAAAGCAATTCTCCACTAAGAAGTGGATAGGCTATGTAGCATTAAGGAATTATTTCAGAGTTCACGCCACATTAGCGAATGCTCCGATGAATTAAAAGTTAGGAATGAGGAAAATTGAGCTTTGAAATACTCCACAGATTGCAACCCCCTTCAAAGATCGAACGTTTGTGCGTCAAAATCGATATCAGGATTTAGCTTGATCAACATCCACAACAGCATGGTCGAGCATTCCCTGTCATTGGCTCCGTAATCGTATTTCCAGTCATTCACCATTGCGACCAATTCACGCTGCGAATTGGTGATAAATTCTTCAGTCCACTCTTCCAAGCCAGATCACTCCGAACGAATCCTTATCAGACGTTCAATCAATCCTGATCAAACTCTTCTTCTGAAGCATAAAAGGGTTCACTGGAGCCTGGATCGTCATTTCCAAGCACTAAAGCTCTCAGGGAATCGTCGCTTTCAAACACAAATAAACTGTCATTGTCTGGATGAATTCCCTTCATTTCAGGATGATCATTGATCAGGCGGCTCATCCGGCGCCTTTCTCTCCACCACCCGACCCCCTTTTCCGACAGATAAACCAGAAGGGCAAGGTTGACCAGACCGAGAGCAAGGAATTCCAGTGCCTGCATCAGTTTGAACCCGATTGACGAAGACCCTAGCGAGAGACCCGTTCGACGTCAGTGGCTCAATTGGCAAGAAGCAAGTTTTCAGGACTGTTGTGGACGATCGTCAGGGGTGCGAGTCATAATGAGAATGATTCCCAGTGGGTTTGGAAGGATGTGTCATGGGTGAGGTTTGCCTTGTGTCGGGGCCTCCCGGGTGCGGCAAGACCGCATGGGCACTTCAGACTTTTCAACAGCACGACGGGCCCTGTGCCTACCTGCGTTTCGAAGGTCCCAGTGTTCTGGGTCTGGAACAGGGATACAACGGCGGAATCGACTCAACCTGGCTCCAGGATCAGGTTCCACAGCTCCATGCACCTCAGAAGTCCTGGAATGCTCAAGCTGAAACTCCTGCACCGGCCAGTGATCTGCTCACTTTGATCGAGGTGCAGCAGTTCCAAACTCCAGAACACCCAACGATCGAGGGCTGCGGATCCGAGATCAGAGCGCAATTGCAGGCCTTGCATCTTGAACCTGATCAATTCCTTCACTTCGGCAGGGATCCGGAACTGCCAACACAAGACACATTGGAGTTCAGCCGACTGGAATCCTGGCATCTGGATCTTGCCGGGTCTGTCTGGGATCCGGACAGCCTGAACAGTTTCTGGTTTGAACTAGTGAATGGTGCCTATGGCGATGTCTACCGTTCCAAAGCACTGATGAATCTTCCGGACGGCCGATCCTTTTTTTGCAATTGGATGGTGAGCCAGCAGAGTTCACAGTTTCTTCCCCTCAATAACGTGGAACCTCCCACTGGACGCCCGAAGCGTCCTTCTGAACTTGTAGTTCAAGGCAGAGCCCTCAACCCAAAGGGGATCAAATTCACAATCAACGATTGCCTGCTTGATGACGATGGTCTTGCGATGCGACAGCTACAACTGAGGGATCAGGGATCGTTGCACACACAACAAGATTGACATCCATGAACCACGCTGTGATCTCCTGTCTACACGCCAACCTTGCTGCCGTTGAGGCTGTCCTGGCCGACATCGACTCCCAGGGAATCGAAAGGATCACTTGCCTGGGTGATCTCGTGGGGTATGGACCTCAACCCAATGAAGTCGTTGAGTTGGTGCGGGACAGGGGGATTGATTCCTGTCAGGGCTGTTGGGATGAAGACATCATTGATGGACTGAATGCCTGCGAGTGCAGCTACCCCTCCCAGCTGGCCGAGCGCAGGGGGCATTTGGCCCATCAGTGGACCGCAGAGACGCTCACGGATGACAACAAGGCTTTTCTGGCAACGCTTCCGATGACATTGCGCCAAGGCAAATTGCTGTTTGTTCATGGCAGTCCAAACAGTCAGCATGAATATCTACTGCCGGACATGAATGCATTTGCAGCCCTGGAACGTGTGGAGACGTCCGGAGCTGAAACATTGTTTTGTGGTCATACCCATCAGCCCTATGTGCGGGAACTCAGCCAAGGCAGTATTCGCGTGAAAGTGCAGCAACGGAATCTCGACTCGGAGTCGGAACAGGAACTCCACCTGCCGATGCGCAGGATTGTGAATGCCGGTTCTGTAGGCGAACCACGTCATGGTGGTACGAAGGCAACATATGTGGTCTACAACGAGACTTCTGAATCCGTATCAATCCGCGAGGTTGAATACAACGTGGACAAGACATGTCAGGCAATCATTCAATCCGGCCTCCCCGAGGTGTTTGCGTGGAGACTCAGCCATGGCTTTGAATATGCTGAGCGGGCGGAAGATGCCAGCCACGTTTGTGAACGATGAAGAGAGAGCTGAGGAAGAGCGATCATCATAAATTTTGTTCAAAAGGTTTGAAGTTCAGGAACGACCAGAGGAGAAGAAGGTTGCAACATTGCACGGAAATCCAACGTAGTTCCGGCGAATTGGACCTTCAGCAGCGAAAGTGTGACTGATCTAAGGTAATCACGGATGTTCAAAGCTCGATCACCTCATATCTGTAAAAATCAATAATCCATTCAAAGTTGAGATGGTTTTCGAGACAGACTCAGTTCATCAGAAACAACGCATTCATGACTGCGCAACTCTCTGCCAGATTATATAAATAGTTTTATTGTGATTTGATCCATAGTCTTTGAAAATGTCTCAAATAATCAAAGGCAGCTATTCATGCTTGGCTTTCGTAAGGAATGATTGTTAAAGAAGTACAGATGGAATGGGTTAAATATAAAGAACTTCTACCTTATGTTTATTTACTGGACTCCTTTTACTGAATTCTGATAAAACTGGTGTGGACAAATAATCATACCCAATATTGTTATTGGAAAGCAAATTCCATCAAGTATTGGGCCGTAGTCTTGGATAAATTCTCTGAATTAGTCATCTGGCTTGGATATCACCCAAATCAGGCTAAGAGCGTATTAATATGCCACATCGACGAGTGATTATGTGTTCAGCAGGCATGTATCAGGAAGAAGACGTTTAAAAGAAAATAATGTCAAAAATAGTGTCAATGGTGCAGTAGTCGTTCGACGATCAAAGAAAATCAACCATGGGTAAACTGGATAATGATCCTAAACCTCACAACCATTCAGGCATGGCATTTTTTCTTCAGATTCTGCGAAGGCTTAGAGGTAATAGACAAAAGGCCAAACTAAACTCGCGCGAGGAGCTGGAGGCCTTCAAACGAGATGCCATTGAAAATCGCAGCAAGCATTATTGACGTCATCAGCTAAGGAGCTTGCATGTCATCTTTTTACTAGCCACTTTTACTGCCATTACATTTAAATCCCCACAGCAGTTGATCCAAAGATCTGTCGCCAGGTTGAACAAAATCGCTGTTCAATCAACTGAAGCTTCTGTCATCAAGGCTGAATATTTTGAATAGATTATGGACCAGTGGATGTCTGGCATCTGCTGCGTTAAATTATTATGAATCGTCATCAGTCTTGATCTATCGATCTCTGACACTCGATGAACTGCATTCACAGCTTTGGTCTGGGCGAACGCGTCGATCAGCAGCATCTCGACGGACCTGAAAGCCAACGCTCGAGCTGATGGCAGTGAAAAAGGCAAAACTTTCCATTCAATCTGCTTTCGGCGCTCGATGTTGATCGGGCTATTTGAAGAAACAATCGTTTCAGCCAAAAAGCGCATCAACTGAAAACCTCATACCATTCAGACTTGCTTGGTATCGATTTGATGGTGTCAAGACAAGACTAAGGTGATAGAGAGTTCATCCCGAATTCGACAAGACATCTAGAGATGATCCTTAAGCCAAGGGTCAGAGACGCTCAGCAGTTGCTG
>WTGE01000105.1 GCA_011525445.1 Synechococcus sp. CO36386bin_37 | reverse complement strand
GGCATTTTGAGTGTTACGGCTAAAGATAAGGGCAGCGGCAAAGAGCAGTCGATTTCAATTACCGGTGCTTCCACTCTTTCTGACAATGAAGTAGAAAAAATGGTTAAAGATGCTGAAAGTAATGCCAGTGCTGATAAAGAAAAGCGTGAAAGAATCGACTTAAAAAATCAGTCAGAAACCTTGGTTTACCAGGCTGAAAAGCAACTCGGTGAACTTGGTGACAAAGTTGATCAAGCTGCTAAATCAAAGGTCGAGGAAAAGGCATCAAAGCTTAAGGAGGCTGTTGAAAAAGAGGACTATGAGTCGATGAAGACTTTGCTAGAAGAGTTGCAGCAAGAGCTGTACACCGTTGGTGCCTCCGTTTATCAACAGGCTGGTGCAGAGGCTGCTGCATCTGCGTCAGATCCAGCGGCTGCCGGTGATGCGGGTAGTGGATCCACGAATGCTGGTGATGATGTGATTGATGCTGAATTCACCGAAACGAAATAATTTTTAATTTGGTAGAACTTAATAAATATTGATTGATAAAGCCCCGTATGGGGCTTTTTTCTGCATTGATCTTCCAGCTTATTATTGCGATACTTTTTTGATGTGAGTATTAAAAAATTTTCGCTTGATTGCCTTGATAGTGCACTTTATTGAAATCAGCCTTTGAAGTCTTCAATCTTTGATTGAGTTGGCTGCTGATTTAGCTTGAATCAGCACGTCTGGTGGAAGCGAGATGTAACCGAGTTCGGGTGCTTTGGATTGTGATTTTTCAGACAACATGTTGTTGAAGGTGGATTTGAGTAAATCTGTTTTGTTGCCGTTTCCATTCGCGTAGGCAAGCACCCAGGTAAAGGTCACGATTGGATATCCGTTCGTTGGATTGGCATTGCTACCGATCAGATCGGGACCGAGATCGATCGAACTGAGAGCTTGATTGGCTGTGGCATTGGTCGGAATGACCTTCTTCCCTGATCCGTTTTGTAGAGCAGCCGCTTGGAGATTTCCTTTTACATAGGCCAATTCGACGTAGCCAATCCCACCATCGATCTGTGTGAGTTGAGCGGATACACCTTCGTTTCCTCTGGCACCAATTCCTGTGGGCCATTGCACCGATTTATTGGCGCCTACCTCACTGCTCCATTCTGGGCTAATCGCTGAGAGATGCTTCGTGAAGTTATAAGTGGTACCCGACCCATCAGAACGATGAACAACTTTGATGGCTTTGTCGTTACATCCCAATTCGCTGAAATTACGAATTGACCCTAAAAAAATGTCAGCGAGTTGTTTCTGAGTGAGCTTCAGCTCACAGCCTGGGTGGTTATACGCGACAGCAATGGCGCCCGCAGTCATCGGGATCTGCACAACGCCGCGACTCACCTTGGCGATGGCATCGGCCTGCATTGGTTTGTCTGACGCTCCGAAATCAACGGTCCCCGCTGAGAATTGACGAACTCCCGCTCCAGATCCAACGGATTGGTAATTCACCTGGATGCCTTCTGGCGCCAAATCCTGGAACCAGCGTTGGTAAATCGCAGCTGGAAACGATGCGCCGGCAGCAGATAAACGGCCTTGAGGACCCCCATTGCCTTGATTGCTTGAAGAGCAGGCAGCAAGACTGACCAGGGCGGTGATGCCCATCAGAGCCGTGCTGGAGCGGGCCAATAAACGACGCATGAGGTCGATGAACAATTTGCTTGTCTGTTATCTCTACATCTCTACATCTCGGATGTCGAGGACGACAAAAGATCGTCTTTTGATGCGTCGTCTGGGTCCGAATCTTTGCTTATGTTCATAATTTGATGGCTCACCCAGTCAGCGGTCCCAGGAGCGAGCAAAATCCCGTTACGATAATGTCCGCTTGCAAGGATTAACCCAGGTTCCAGGATTTCCAGCAATGGAGCTGGACGACCACTAGGTCTGGCCCTCAGTCCATGCCATCGATCGATAACCTCCGCCTCTTGCAGCCAACTTGGTGCGAGTCCACCCAATCGGCGCATGAGTGCTGTTTCCTCGCTGCATGGTTTCTCTCCTGGTTCCAGAGTTGCTCCCATCCAGAGTCGGTTGCTGCCGAGGCGGATGAGATTGATTCCGGAACAAACCAACACAGCTGGCCATTGATCCAGGGTTGCAGTGTGTTCGGTCACCCTTAGTTCAAGAACCTGGCCAAGAACCGCTTCCATTCCGCGTTCATGACCAAGAGGATCCAGCAACTGAGCGGTCGCTAATGCTGTGCAGACCACTACGAAATGACAATGCAGCGTTAGGCCTGTCGCCAATTCAATGCACCAAAGCGGGCTTCGATCCATTTGTGGACGGTGAAGCTTTGTCACGCACGTGGGAATAAAAGACGCTCCTGTTTCCTGGAGGCTGCGTCTGAGAGCTCTTTGAAGTGCTACTGGGTCAAGACGACCGTCGTGAAGAGATCGCAATCCTCCATATCCAGGGTTGGGCCACGGCAATTGCGAGGATTCTGTGAGCGAAGTTGTCAACCACTCAAGACCTCGATCGCTGCGTTGCTCAGCCAGGCTTTGCATGCGTTCAGCCTCCTCAGGACCGGAGGCCAGCTGGACCAAAGGGGAGTCGAGCCGCAGAGGCGTGTCGGGGTGGTTGAGCTTTTCCACCCATTCAGGCCAGAGCTCCATGCTGCGTTGACGCAAACGCCACGCTCTGCCGCTGGATCGGCGGAACACGTTACCCATCAAGACGCCAAGAGAAGCTGTCGACCCGTTCAGCCTGGTGTCTTGATTGCAGCCGCGTTGGATCGGAGAATCTAACGATGGGTCGATCAACGTGACCTCGTGACCTTGACGGGCCAGTTGCCAAGCCGTGCTGGCGCCTACTACGCCAGCACCGATGACGGCAATTGAGATGGTCAGCTCAGGGCTTCGGTTGGAATCATGCGCGCATAGTTGGCAAATCCAGTGGCAACGGAGGTGTATGCCTTTTGCATGCGGGTTCCATCTTGGAGACGGGCAGCTTCGTCTACATCAGCCAAAGCCTCTTTGAGTTTTGAAGCCAGTTGGTTGGCTTCGGCGCGGTCACCGGGCAGGAGGCGTTGGTTGATGTACAGCATCTCGCGTCCAACCTCTTGCATCGGTCCATGAATCAGGTTGCGAGTAAAAGTCCAATCCCGACGATTGACGAGAGCTGCCAAATCGGGGAGACGCTCTTGGGCTTGCGTGAATCCTTCAGCTTGCCTGCGGATGACGGCCATGTCTTCAGGGCTAATCGATGCAGGCTTGGCATTGCCGTTACCGCTGCACGCGGCGAGGCTGATACAGAGGCACACGCAGAGGCAAAACGTTGCAATGCGACGCAGGGCGCTCAGCATGGGATCGAGAGAGAAGTGGAGATCGAGAGTTTACCTGCGTTGTTCCGACTTATTCCGATCGACGGACACCGACTGCCAAGAGAGAATGACCTTGTGAATGGATGCATCGCGTGAACAGGTCAACGGTCATCCTTCAACTGATTTGTCCTGATCGCCCAGCCCTGGTGAGCGAGCTGGCCGGATGGGTGGCGGCCAACGGTGGAAACATTCGTCATGCAGATCACCACACCGACTCAGGGGCGGGGCTTTTTTTAAGTCGTATCGAATGGGATCTGGAGGGCTTTGGGCTGCCTCGCCATGCGATCAAGGAAGCGGTGAGTGCCCTGGCGGATCGGCTTGGTGGAGAAGCGCAGCTTCATTTTTCAGATGAGTTGCCTCGTGTGGCGATTTTTGTGAGCAAACAGAGCCACTGCCTGTTGGACTTGCTGTGGCGTTCACGCAGTGGAGAATTGCCGATGAAAATTGCACTCGTGATCTCCAATCATCCCGATTTAGAACCTCTCTGCCGTGATGTTGGTGGGCAGTTTGTTCATGTCCCCATCACACCGACAACGAAACCTGATGCGGAAGCTCGAATTCTTCAGCACCTCGAAGACCATCAGATCGAGCTCGCTGTGTTAGCGAAATACATGCAGGTTTTAAGTGGGGATTTTTTAGAACGCTTTTCTCAGGTGATCAATATCCATCATTCGTTTTTGCCCGCCTTTAAAGGGGCTCAGCCTTACCACCGCGCTTGGGAACGAGGTGTCAAGCTGATTGGTGCAACAGCCCATTACGTCACTGAGGATTTGGATGATGGCCCGATCATTGAGCAGACCACGCTGCATGTGAGCCACCGTGATGAGGTGGAGGATTTGATTCGCAAGGGTCGCGATATGGAGCGCTTGGCCTTGTCGCGGGCTCTCCGATTGCATCTGTGCCGACAGGTGATGGTGTATCGAGGGCGAACCGCGGTTTTCGCATGAGTTCGTTCTTCGGCAGCATCCTTCGACGAGTTGATGCTGCTCGTCCAAGGTCGGCATCGCGATGGGCATGGCGATGCTTCCAGTTGGGCTTGTTTGTACTGCCCTCTTCCGCTCTGTTGGCCAGCTTGCTGTTATTCCCTTGTCTTTTGATCGGGAGTTGGAAACAACAGCGTCCGTTTTGGCGCGATCCTTGGAATGCGCCATTGCTGTTGGCGTCCCTGTTCATGGTGATCGGATGTGTGGGGTCATACTCCGGGGCACTCGCCTGGGCGGGTATGGGAAATTGGTTGCCTTTTTTCTGGGGGTTTTGGGGATTTCAGCCTTACGTTCACAGCGCTGAAGCTCGTCGTCGTTCCGCTTTGTGGCTGATCGCTGGGAGTGTCCCGGTTGTTTTGACCGGTTTGGGTCAGCTCTGGTGGGGCTGGCAGGGCCCTTGGCAGGTCTTCGGAGGTTTGATCATTTGGTTCGTGACACCTGGTGGAGAACCTGAGGGGCGTCTATCCGGACTGTTTGATTACGCCAATATTGCTGCTGCCTGGTTGGCACTGGTTTGGCCTTTGGCTTTGGCTGCACTGGTTCAACCTGGTCTCGGCCAATACAAGCGGGGCGTGGTCCTCGGGTTAGTCGCCACTTTTGTGACAGCCCTTTTGCTGACGGAGTCGCGCAATGGCTGGGGCGCACTGGTGTTGTCTTTGCCCATTGTGTTGGGGCCGCCCAGCTGGCCTTGGTTGCTCCCACTGCTCGGTGTTGCCGTTGGTTTGATCGTCTTGTCCGCCATCCCAGGCTTACCGCATCTGATTCAGGATCCAGCCCGAACGGTGGTACCTGAGGGGATCTGGGGCCGACTTTCGGACAGCCAGCACGCTGGAGAGCGCGCGCTTGCTTCCACGCGACTGAGTCAGTGGGGCGTGGCTGTGCAGTTGATTGCTGAGAGACCCTGGTTGGGTTGGGGTGCAGCGGCTTTTTCTGTGATTTATCCCTTGCGCACGGGGAAGTGGCATGGCCATGCCCATAACCTTCCACTGGAACTTGCCATCTCCCATGGATTGCCAGTGGCTGTTCTTGTGGTCGTGTTGGTGCTTGCACTCTTGATCGTGGCCTTGCGTCGTGGGTTATCCCATTTGTTTGATCGCGCCTGGTGGGCAGCCGTTCTGACCTTAGGGGTGCTCCATGGCACCGATCTGCCTTTTTTCGACAGCCGCGTGAATATCGCCGGTTGGATTTTGTTGGCTGGACTTCGTTGTTTGCTCAGGCCGGATCAGGAGACGCCTCAGGATCAAGCGCTTGGCGCTGATGCTTGAGAAGAGTGTCTTGAGGCAAGGGTCCATCAAGATGAGACCAGGGAAGGATTGTGTTCTCTGCCCAGTTGTGATGCACTACCTCCTCCCAGGCTGGCGGGCGAGGCAAACGCACTCCAGCAGAGCAGGCGGGAGGCAAATCCTCTGATCGTGCTGCGCGGTAAGCCTTTTTCCAGCCTCCAAGGCTCTCCTGGGAACCACGCACAGCTGCGATGACTGGCGCAAGTCGACGATCACTGCGAGAGAGCATCGCCTGAATGACGCTCCATCCGTAACTTTCGGGTCGCAGATCTACCCCCTTTGGTTTGAGCCGTTTGGCCAGTCGTTTGAGTCGTTTGTCGGCTTCCGGTCGAACCCCTTGCCATTGAAACGGCGTCTGAGCCTTGGGGACAAAAGTGCTCACACCCAATGTGAAACGCAAACCAGGGTTTTGATTTTTGAGATCTAGGAGCAAGTCAGCTGTTGCTTCGATGTCGTCGTCTTGCTCTGTGGGCAGTCCCACCATGCCGTAGAGCTTGAGCTTTTTCAGTCCACCTTCCTTGGCATAACGCGCTGCGGCGTTGATTTCTTCCCGACTGAGCTTTTTGTTGACGACGCGTCTCATTCGCTCACTGCCGCTTTCAATGGCGATCGTGACCGACTTGCTGCCACGGCGACTTAAGGTTCTTGCCAGATCCGGCGTGACGGTTGCTGCGCGTACGGAGCTCACGCTGACGCGCAAGTCATCAAATTGATCTTGATCCAGCCATCGCAATAAATCGCTGAACTGGGGATGTTGGGTCACGGAAGCACCAAGCAATCCAAGCCGACGGGTGGCTTTGAGTCCTGCTTCAACGGCAGGGATCAGGCCTTCATCCAGTGACGGCGTTCGAAAGGGCAAGGTGAGGTAACTCGCTAAGCAGAAGCGGCAAAGCTCAGGGCAGCTGCGCACCACTTCCACCATGTGAATGTCAGGCCATGCGGCCTCCGGAGTGATCACCGTGGAGTGGCTGAGACTGTTCCCTCTCCAGGTTTGCTTGGCGATACGTGTGGGCAGATCGGTAGTTCTTGGTGTGATTCCAAGAAAGTCCCCGTCAGCGCTGAATTGCGGAGCATGGAGCTCAGGCACATAAATACCGGGGATCCGCGCAAGATACTGAAGCCGATGGATTCGGGCTTCGCCTTTCACGCACTGAAGGGCCTCAATAAAGGAAGGCAGCAACTCTTCGCCATCGCCAAGAAGCACCACATCGAAAAATGGCGCGAGTGGTTCAGGGTTGGCTGTCAGAACGGGGCCCCCACCGAACACGATCGGATCTTGCTCGCCACGTTCATGGCTCCAGATGGGGATGCGTTGTTGTTCGAGAAGATCCAGCAGAACAGGTCCATCCAGTTCCCAGCTCAGGGACAGACCGAACAGATCACAACGACGATGTTGAGGATCTCCTTGATCGGTGAACAGCCGCCTCACGTCCAAGTCGGAGCGCATCGCCAAGGAGGCCCAAACGAGTTGGTAGCCCAGACTGGTAATGCCAACGGTGTAAGTGCTGGGGAAGGCAAGCACCACTTTCATTGCACCGGTCTCAGGGACGGCAGGCTCAAACAGGAGTGTTTCGCGGTTCAGCAGGCCCATGCATCACTGCTACATCCTGCAGGATCGAAGAAAGCATTGACGGAATTCAGTTGTTCATCCCTTCTGAGGCTGTCGAATCGTGCCAAAAAGGGTCAAGGAGGATTGGAGTCTTGTGAATTTGGGTTTTCGGGTTCTGAGTCCGGTTTAGGTGGTTGGAAAGCACGACGTCGGATTGAACCGTCCCACTCATGGTGAAC
>WTGE01000064.1 GCA_011525445.1 Synechococcus sp. CO36386bin_37 | reverse complement strand
CTTCAAGCCATTGAACGGCTGCCTTTACGAATCCGATTTGTAGGCGAAACCAAAAGGATCATGGAGGCGGCAGCAGCCTCAGGACTTACAGACACCCTGAACGACGCCATCAACGCAGGACATCTGGAGCTCATACCGAGTGGAACCTCCGTGGAAATGCACGAGGAAGCAACTGTGGTCCGCAAAAAACGCGATGCCAGTATCAATATCGCCATGGATCTTGTGAAGCGGGGAAAGGCCATGGCGATTTACTCAGCTGGCAACTCAGGTGCCGTTATGGCGTCAGCGATTTTTCGACTCGGCCGTTTAGCCGGGATCGATCGACCGGCCATTGGCGCCCTGTTCCCAACCAAGGATCCTGGTCAGCCCGTTTTGGTGCTGGATGTAGGAGCCAATATGGATTGCAAGCCTGCCTACATGCATCAATTCGCCTTACTCGGCAACATTTACTCCCGTGATGTATTGCAGGTGAATCGCCCACGCGTAGGCCTCCTCAACATCGGAGAGGAAGAGTGCAAAGGAAATGAGCTCAGCCAACGCACCCACGAACTTCTCCGTGATGAGAACCGCCTGCATTTTGCTGGAAATTGTGAGGGCAGAGATGTGTTGTCCGGTGAATTCGACGTGGTGGTTTGCGATGGCTTCACAGGCAACGTGCTTCTGAAATTTCTTGAATCGGTTGGCAGTGTTCTGCTGGGAGTCCTGAGAGCTGAATTACCCCGAGGACGGCGCGGGAAAGTGGGTTCAGCGTTCCTTCGCAGCAATCTCAAACGCATCAAGAAGCGCCTCGATCACGCGGAACATGGCGGCGCTCTCCTCCTTGGAGTCAACGGAATCTGCGTGATCGGCCATGGCAGCAGCAAGGCTCTGTCGGTAGTAAGCGCACTGCGCTTGGCCCATTCCGCAGCCAGTCATGGCGTGATGGATGATCTCGCCGAACTCAGCAAGCCAGCAGCAAGCCTCAGCTGAAGCAAGAGTTCTGGACTGTGATTGACTGACGCCATTCAAAGTGCTTCCACATTGGCTGGATCTCCCCCACCATTCCGTGGTCTGGCTCTGGTCGCCAGTGGCAGCGCCCAGGCGAACCAAACCATCAGCAATGCTGATCTCAGCGAGCGGGTGCAGACCAGTGATGAATGGATTCGTACACGTACTGGCATCCAGTCTCGACGCGTCAGCACTCCCGATGAATCACTGAATGACCTCGCCATCCGTGCAGGGCAAAACGCTCTGGAGATGGCTCAGTGGGAACCAGACAGCCTTGACCTTGTCATCTTGGCGACGTCGACACCAGACGACCTCTTCGGATCAGCCCCCAGAGTTCAGTCAGGCCTGAAGGCGCAAAATGCAGTGGCCTTTGACCTCACAGCGGCCTGCAGCGGCTTTCTCTTCGCGCTGGTCACAGCAGCTCAATTCCTTCGAACTGGTTCCATGCAACGGGTGCTGGTGATCGGAGCCGACCAATTGAGTCGCTTTGTGGACTGGGATGACCGACGCACCTGCATCCTTTTCGGCGATGGAGCAGGCGCGATTGCCCTCGAATCCACCCCTGCAGAAACGAGTGGATTGTTGGGTTTCAGACTGCGCAGCGATGGGAGTCGTGGCCACTCCCTGACTTTGCCCCAAGTCCCAACCAGCCTCCCGTTGGTCAACTCCACTCGCCATCAATGCGGTGGCTACCTCCCCATCCAAATGAATGGCCAGGAGGTTTATAAATTCGCCGTGCGCGAAGTTCCTGCGATCCTCAAGGAACTGCTGGAGCAAACGCACACAACACCAGAGCAACTCGACTGGCTCCTGCTTCATCAGGCCAATCAACGCATTCTGAATGCCGTCGCGGACCGCTTTTCAATCCCTCACACCAAGGTTTTGAGCAATTTGGCGAACTACGGCAACACGTCAGCCGCCACTATTCCACTCATGCTGGACGAAGCCGTGCGCGACGGTCGCGTTGCGCCGGGCCATCTGTTGGCCAGCAGCGGCTTCGGCGCTGGGCTGAGCTGGGGAGCAGCACTCTTGCGCTGGCAAGGTCCCGCTTAGGCTCCCAGCCATCTTCACCTCTCAATGATGTCGATTGCCTGGGTGTTCCCCGGACAGGGATCTCAGAAGTCGGGCATGGCAACGCCCGTCCTGAGCCTTCCCGGAGCGGAAGAACGATTCGCACTGGCCTCTCGTCTGCTAGGCAGAGATTTACTGGCGATCTGCCAGGGGGAAACCGATGGGCAAGCCGACCCCACCGATCTCAACGACACCCGCAACACCCAACCAGCGTTGTTTGTTGTGGAAAGCCTGATCGTGGACGACCTTCACCGGCAGGGTCGAGAGCCCGCAATGGTTGCGGGTCATAGCCTCGGCGAGCTCGTGGCGCTTTATGCCGCAGGAGTTTTTGATTTCAAAACAGGACTGACCTTGATGCAGCGGCGCTCCGAACTCATGGCATCCGCTGGGGGAGGAGCGATGACCGCTGTCATCGGCTTTGATCGCGCTCAGCTTGAAACCCTTGTCGATCGCACTGAAGGCGTTGTGATCGCCAATGACAACAGCGCGGCGCAGGTGGTGATCTCAGGGGATCCAGATGCCGTGAAACATGTAAGTGATCAACTCACCTGCAAAAGAGCCGTTCCACTCGCCGTATCCGGGGCTTTCCACTCACCACTGATGAAAGATGCCGCTGCAACATTTCAGACCCACCTTCAGGGAATCGCATTCAACGATGCTCGTTACCCTGTGCTGAGCAACACCAATCCAACACCTTGCACAACGTCGTCTGAACTCAAGGAACGCCTCACCCAGCAGATGACAAACGGTGTGCGTTGGAGAGAAACGATGGACAGGCTCAGCTCTGAAGGTGTTGACACCTTGGTTGAAATCGGACCAGGCAAAGTACTCAGTGGCCTTGCCAAACGGGCAATGACTGGTGTGACAACCGTGCAGATCTCCAGTTCAACTGATCTTGGACACTGAGATGAATTCTCTTGTTCCCACAGTGAGTGACGGCTCTGCCGTCCGAAAAACGCTCATGCCAAGGCCAAGTCTGATTTACAGACTCGTGAGCGCCATTTTGGTGTTTCCCATCTTTCGAGGCCTTCTCAGAGGCCGTGTCAGGGGAAACGCTTTGGTGCCGCTTCAAGGGCCCTTGGTGGTGGTTGCGAATCATGGATCTCATCTCGATCCACCACTGCTTGGTCACAGCCTTGGCCGTCCTGTGGCCTTCATGGCTAAAGCCGAACTGTTTGACATCCCCGTTTTGGGTTCACTGATTCGTGCCTGTGGCGCCTATTCCGTCAAACGGGGTGCCAGCGATCGAGAGGCGATTCGCACTGCCACAGCACGGCTTGAGGAAGGTTGGGCCATTGGAATCTTTCTAGATGGCACCCGTCAACGAGATGGACGTGTCAATGAACCCAGACCAGGCGCAGCACTGCTCGCTGCGCGCAGTGGGGCTCCCTTGCTGCCCGTTGCAATCGTCAACACCCATCGCGCTTTAGGCACAGGAGAAACCTGGCCGAGACTCGTTCCTGTGGAGATTCGTATCGGAGAGCCACTCCCTGCCCCCAGCAGCCGGAGAAAACCTGCACTTGAAGAGACCACTCTCGAACTTCAGCGGAGAATCAACGCCTTGATTGATCAGGACATTGGAAACCATTGAAGCCAATACCGTTGCGCCCATGCTTTGAGGTCTTGGCCAGTCACAACCCAGATCAGGGAGCGAATCCCATCACCCAAACGCTTTCCCAGTCGCTCCTCCTGACAGGAAGGCTCACACGCCACAGGCACCCCAGTAAGACGAATCCCTCGACTTCCCGCCACAAGTCGCCCAACGGTCATGGCGCGAGGTAAGTGATCTTCGCTGGTTACCAACAAAACATGCCGCACCCCATCACGTTTCAAGTCATCCACCAGCGATGTGAAATTGCTGAAGGTGTCCTTCGCCCTGTAATCGAGAACAACCCTGTTGTGGTCGAGTCCTGCATCCCTGACAAGCCATTGGGCGTACTCCGGATTGCTGCCGCCACTCACCACAAGTGGGAGCTCAAGCTGCTGAGCCAAATGCACCCCGACTCGCTCACGATCGAGGTCTCCACCCAAGACGAGAATGCGTTGAGGGAGCTGATGAGTCGTTAACGCCTCTCGAAATGGTCTCAAAGGACCTGATGTGCATGCCCACACCAGACCAAGGCATCCGACCAGGGTGAAGCGCCAGCCAGGGACCATCAAACGGGGCCTACGGGAGAGGTGGGATAAATCGGCAACACAGTCTCCCAGGCGCCTGGAAGGTTTTGTTGTTCCCAGGACCAACAACGTCTGAGCAGTTGCTGAACATCAGACTCCACGTTTAGCTCTACTTCAAGAGCTGGGGTTGGATCTTCGCCCTCTTTCAGCAGTCGAGGAGTCTCCAACTCCTCCACAGACTCGGAATCCGATTGAAAGCGGTAACGCCCAGCCACGCGACCACGGCGAGGGAGAGGTTGCACGATGGAGAAGGGCTCGAAAGCCTGGTCACGAGGCAAGGCCATAGATAGCCGGCCAGCCATCAAAGCAAAGCTGCTTTCTCCATGCAAAGGGCATTGAAGCTGCTGAGCCAATGTTCGGGCCATGACCACTGTGAGTCGTGTCCCCGTAAAGCCTCCCGGTCCCGTACAGACGGCCAACCGTCCGATTGATGACCATTCGGACCCAGGCAGCAATTCCTCGACGGCAGCAACCAAACCATTGGTGAGCTGACGTCCCATTGGGCGGCACAACAGGCGCTCTGTGCCTGACGGGTCGCAAGCATCACGAACGCCGAGGCCGAGAATTTCGCTGGAACTGTGCATGACGAGCAACCACCGACTCATCGAGGCAACTCCTGTTCAGGCCGTAGTCGTTTCCATTTGCCAGGATCGGCTTCAAAGCTAGAGCAGGACCGGACGTCCCATTCCACGCCAACGCCACCCCCACTGAGGTCATGAAGACTGATGTGGATCCGCGGTTCTTGAGGACGCATGTCAGGCACCTCAGTGAGATGAGCCGCACCATGTTGACGTTCCACAGCGTGATAGGCCTGACATCGATCCACCCAGCGGCAATCCACGCAGATGCACATGCACCCCACCTCTGAAGAGGGCTCCATTCTGGAGGGGGATGTCGGCCAAATGGCACGCCAACTCACAACACGGCTGCAGCCGCAACGCTGGCCGATTCCCCTCAATCGATTGCCTTTGGGAACGGTTTTAGTGGGAGGAGCAGTCCGAGACGGATTGCTGAACCGTTTGCCAACGCATCCAGATCTTGATTTGGTGGTTCCAGCTGATGCTCTGCGAGAAGCCCGCCAATTATCCCAATCCTTGGGGGGCGCGTGCATCGTTTTAGACCGTGAACGTGACATGGCCCGCGTTGTGGTGGGGAGCTGGACGATCGATCTAGCAAAACAAGACGGTCAGAACCTCGATGCTGATCTCTTGCGAAGGGATTACCGATTGAACGCCATTGCACTCACCCTCACAGATGAGCCAACTCTTCTGGATCCAAGCGGTGGCCTTGAGGATCTTCGCAAAGGACGCATCACTGCCATCTCGGAGCAGAACCTGCTGGATGACCCCTTGCGACTCCTGAGAGCTCTTCGACTGATGGCTGAGCTGTCAATGGCAATTGATGACAATACAGTTCAAATGATCACCAGCCATCGTGATCATTTGCCCACGGTGGCGCCTGAACGCATCCAATCGGAACTGCTGAAGCTGGTTCAAGCCGACCATGCCGATGAAGCCATCCATCTTTTGCATTCCTTGAAACTGATGGCGCCATGGGGGTCTCATGAACGCCAGAGATCCTTCAACGCACAGGCACTAACGCACCAAGAGCAACGTCTGGCCCTGCCTCTGGCCCGTCTAACGGAACTGATCACCGATCAAGGACTGATCAAGCTGCGATTCAGCCGCAAGCAACGGCAACGCTGCAAAAGGCTGCGACATTGGTGGACTCGTGATCAACAGCAAAGCGCTGACACCTTTGGAGAAGAAGAACGAGTCAACCTGCATCAAGAGCTCAAGGATGATCTTCCTGCCTTTATTCTTGGCTGGTCTCAGGAGCGTCAGGGTCCGTGGCTCAATCGCTGGAGGAATCAACAGGACCCGTTGTTCCACCCCAGTGCACCACTGAATGGGCGAGAACTTCAAGAGGAACTGGGACTGCGTCCAGGGCCACAATTGGGAGCCCTGATCCAACATCTGTGCCTTGAACAAGCCTTCGGTCGAATTCGTGGCAAAAACGATGCGATTCAGTTCGCTCGCGCTTGGATCGACAGGCCGCTGTGATTAACTAACTTGCCCCAACGATAGCGATCGGCCTGGTAGGCAGTTTTCTTCCCTTTCTTTCTCCCGTTACATGAGCGTGCGTCTTTACATCGGCAACTTGCCGCAAACATTCGAAGCCAAAGAGTTGGAGTCGCAACTCAAAAGCATTGGAGAGGGAATCCGGTTTAAGTCGGTTCTTGACAGAGATACAGGTGCATGCCGCGGCTTTGGCTTCGCCAATGTTGATGATGAAAAAGTTGCCGATGCAGTGATCGAACAATTCAACGGCAAGGATTTCAACGGAAACACGTTGCGCGTTGAGCGCTCCGAAAGGCGCGAGAGCAATACAGGCGGAGGGGGAGGTCGTCGCAACGCCGGCGGTTCCGGAAACGCACCTGGTTCAGCTCGAAAAGCCGTTAACAAGGTTGTTCATAGTGATGCAAAAGCGGAAAGTGCTCCAGACCCACGCTGGGCAGGGGAATTATCAAAACTAAAAGATTTACTCGCAAATCAAAAAACTACAGCTTGATTGACGCGTTTCGTGATCATTCATCGAGACTGAGCGATCACGAAACATCTTGGAAGTTCCATAACTTTCTCTAATTTACTCACAAAGGCACGCCTGGTGAAAACGTCGTAATTATTGCGTTCAATCGCATCGAGAATACCTCTGTAAAGACGTAGAGAAGTCCAGACTGGCCAACGAGCATCTGCTGACAACCACCTAACCCCTGCTTCTGATCGGACAAACCACTCCCTGGCACGAGCGAGCTGAAATGTCATCAATGCGATCCAGGAATCATCTATTTTTCCGTTCATTAAATCATCTTCACTAACACCAAATCGAAGCAGATCCTCCTGCGGCAAGTAGATCCGACCCCGCGCACGATCTTCGCCAACATCTCGCAGTATGTTTGTAAGTTGATTGGCAATCCCAAGCGCAACGGCTGCCTCAGAAGGATCGGGACGTTCGCTCCAAGGCGCAGATGTATAAGCTTCATCAAGACCCATGACACCCTGAGTCATCAAACCCACTGTCCCCGCAACGCGATAGCAATAAAGCTTTAAATCTTCAAAAGTAGGATAACGGGACCAGTGCAAATCCATACGCTGTCCTTCGATCATATCTAAAT
>WTGE01000197.1 GCA_011525445.1 Synechococcus sp. CO36386bin_37 | reverse complement strand
GTTTTTACGGGCGCCGCCAAGGCGGTCAGCTTGTCGGGCGTCAATTGGGTGGCAGTCGATCCGATGTACAGCCTGTGCTGAATCAGGCTCGGTGGGTGTTGCTGGCGGAGGGGAGGCAGGGCTCAGTTCGGGGGAGTGCAGCAATCCTGGATGAAGCCGTTCGCGCGAGTGGAGTGTTTGTGAAAGTCGAAACGTTCCCAAGGCCGCAGGGGGGGTCTTATTCCCTGTGGCGTCGCCATGCAGACAGCCTTGAGACTGTGTTGTTTCAGGACCGATTTCCCCAACTCGCGACAGGTCTGTCAAAAGGACCTGCAGGCTTGGACGCTGTGTTCAGTTCCATTGCCGTGGAACACATGCTGGATGGTCACTTCCTCTACCGGGAACCTTTGACGAAGCAGGCCTTGGGCCGTCTGGCGATTGATCCCTCCGATCAAGAAGCCCGCTGGACCCTGGCTCTCTTAGCTGTTCTGGCCAATCGGCCTACAGAAGCTGCCGAGCATTTCGCTGCTCTGGAAGTCTTGCTTCCTGAAAATCCTTGGCCGAGTGCCTATCGAAGTGTTGTAAGCCTTGCGGGCTGGAATCCCTGGGGAGCATCTTCCACCGCTCAAGCCGCGCGACAACAGCATGATGATCATCCTGTTCTTGTGGGCTTGGACGCGACCTCGGCCGTTTTGGGTGGTGCACTCTGGAGGCTTCCCGAGGCAGTGGATGCTCTACCGCCTGCGGTGCGTGCCGTGCAGGATTCCTTGCAATCTCAGGAGTAACTCTCCAACTGAGAAAGTTTGAGCCACACATCTGGAACGGGACGCCGCCAGCGCACCTGTCCGTAATCGCCCTTCACCAGAAGCAGTTCGCCGGGACCATCAAAAATGTATTCGGGAGGCCTGGGATCGCTGGCTGATGCCTCCGAACTCCCCAAATACGAGGAACGGTTCACACGAACGAGGGATCCTTTCTTCAGCTTGACCGCTGGTTTAGCAGCTGGAGTGGTGGTAGCAGAGGATTCAGCCATGAAGAGACGATCAATCGAAACCAGGCTAAAACTTCTTTATCAACAAGGCTGATGATTGTCCCACCCTCTTGCCTTGTATTTAGTCGCCTTTGGAGGGCTGCTGCTCGTTTCAGTCCTTCTTGACGATCTTGCGGCGCGCATCCGGGTGCCAGGCATCCTCATGGTGCTGCTTCTGGGCTTGTTGATTGAGAACCACGTGGGCAGCGTGGGAGAGCGGCAGATCACTCTTCTCAACCTCAATCAAGCGCATCAGGTCAGTCAAGCCGCCCTGGTGCTTGTGCTTTTTTTTGGGGGGCTCACCACCAACTGGACCGAGGTTCGTGGTGTGATCAAACCCGCCGCGCGTCTGGCCACGGTGGGAGTTGTCATTACAGCGGCTTTGATTGGATGGGCTGGATTCGGACTGATCGCAGCCAGTGGGGTTGAAACGCATCCGGCAATGCTGCCGCAGGTGCTTTTCATTGGCGCAATGGTGGCAAGTACGGACTCTTCTGCGGTTTTGGTCCTTCTTCGCCCCTTGGCCGGGCAATTGCCAAAGCGATTGATCGATTTGATCGAGTGTGAGTCGGGATTCAACGACCCGATGGCGGTTGTTCTCGCTGGATTGGCATTGGCGTTGGCCGGAGGTGATGGTGTTGCTGCAGGTGGCTTGGTCACGGAGGTCGTCAGACAGTTCGTGCTAGGGCTCTTGCTGGGGTTCATCGGCGGCAGCCTCACCTTGCAGCTGCTTGGAACTCGACTGACCCTCAATCATGCCGCCATGCTCCCAGTCTTGAGCTTGGCGTTGCTGATGGTCTTAACCGGTGGAACATTGCTGTTAGGTGGGAGCCCCTTGCTGGCGGCCTACGTTGCGGGTTTAGTGATCGGCAACGGCCCAACCCTGGACCAAAAGGCCCTTGCTGAGGCCCATTCCAGTTACGCGAAAATGGCTGAGCTTCTGCTGTTCCTGTGCATGGGGCTGGTGGTAGCACCTCAGGACGTGGTTGAAGCGGCTGGTTGGGCTCTTGTCCTGTTTGTGTTGATGCAGGTGGTGAGATTTCTGATGGTGCACGCCCTGCTTTGGCACACCACGTTCACGAGTCACGAGCAGATTTTCGTGAGCTGTGCGGGATTGCGTGGAGCGGTTCCCATCGCCATGGCCATTGAAGCTTGCTCGTCTGGGATTGGTTGGGGGCCATCGATGCCCCCTCTTGCTCTTGCCGTCGTGCTGTACGGCCTTTTCATTCAGGGTTTTGCTCTTGTCCCATTAGCAAGATGCATGAACCTCACATTGACCTCTCCCCAGCATGATCATGACGCTGCTGCTTAGCCTCTCGATGCAGAAAAGTTGAAGATCCATGCGCCTTTTGCTGATCGGATGCACCGGACTGGTCGGTCGTGCACTGGTTCCAATGCTTCAAGCCGCTGGGCACGATCTCACCATCGTGAGTCGCAGTTCCGCTTCGGCAGGACGTTTTCCCGGCAGTCGCGCAGGCCTGTCTTGGGTGCATTGCAATCCAGCAGATCCGACGAGTTGGGAGCCATCCAGCCCATTGCAGCAGGCCCTTGCGCAGGCACAAGGTGTTGTGAACCTGGCGGGGGAACCGATTGCCGAGAAGCGCTGGACGGAAGCTCATCTGCAACTGCTGGAGGACAGTCGCCTGCAGACCACGCATCAACTGGTGAAGGCGATGGCGGATTTGCCAGAACCTCCACAGGTCTTGATCAATGCCTCCGCCGTTGGTTACTACGGCACCAGCGCCGATCAGACGTTTGACGAATCCAGCCCCTGTGGAAACGATCTGCTTGCCGGTCTGTGTCAACGATGGGAGGCCGCGGCCTCGAAGAAGCCAGAGACAACACGTTTAGTGGTGCTCCGCATTGGAATTGTTCTCGCCGCTGATGGCGGCGCCTTGGGCAAAATGCTGCCGATTTTCCGCATGGGCTTCGGCGGACCAATCGGGACAGGACGTCAATGGATGAGTTGGATCGAGCGTGATGATCTTTGCCGAATGATCCTTGCGGGTGTGGAGAATGAGGCCTGGTCAGGAGTCGTTAACGCCGTTTCTCCTTCACCTGCCACGATGGCATCGTTTTCGGAAGCCTTGGGCCGTTGTTTGGGGCGCCCAAGCTTGTTGCCCGTTCCAGGACCTCTTTTGAAAGTGTTGCTGGGTGATGGCGCCAAAGTTGTCCTGGAAGGACAGCGCGTTCAATCCACGCGTCAGGCAGATTTGGGTTTCAGCTGTCTTTGTTCAGAACTCCCCGCTGCCTTTGACGTTGCCACCAGCTCCACAATCCGTTCAGGAGAGCGGCTGCCATGAGGATTCCAATCGCCGGTGTGAACAAAGGGTCCCAGAGCCTTTGAAATTGATGCATCGGTGCGCTGATCCCCTGACCATCAGCAAGCACGGCAACGCCAAACCAGGCAGCTCCTCCCAACACCACAAAGACATCGAGAACGAGCAAGCGATCCAACCAGCGTTTCCATTGGGGTTCAGGCGCTTTGGAATTCATTTAGCTGTGATGCAGCAGCTTCGTAATCAATTCAGCCATTTTGCGCCCTCCACCATGAGGGCCCAGACGTTGTCTGGCTTGCTCCCGACAATCACGACGCAGATTTGGGTCGTTTACACATCGCTCCAGCAGGGCTGCCGCCAGGTTCGCGGTGTCTCGTAAAAGGTCGTCTCCATCAACAGTGGATTCAGCACAAAAGACCGTTGGCCCGAGCAGGCGGCGTTGGGCTTCGGCAAAGCCCACGGTGAATTGGGGTCCGTGACCGGGAAGTTGCAGGACTGGCTTGGCCAGTCCAACGGCCTGTTCGGCAGCTGTTCCGGCCATCGATAGCAACAGGTCTGAGCTATGGAGCACCGAAGCAAAGCTCCTCCGTCTCACCTGAATTTGCTGACGGCCCTTTTCTAAGTGGGCGGGAGCACCGCCCTGTGCAGGAGTGAGTCTCCAGCCCTGGGTCTGGGCCAAGCTGCTCAGATTGTCGTCTCCGAGGGCTCCAACAAGAGCAAGATCAACGGCAAGTTCATCACGGCTGTGCAAAGCGGTTGGTAAGTGTTCGATGACTCCCAGCAATCGCGCCAGATTGTGTTCCAGTTCAGGTCGACGGCTGCCTGGCAGGAGTCCAAGACGCTTTCGGGTGATTGGAAGGGTCGGACTAGGTCTCAAGACTGAATCCATAAAAGGATTGCCCACGAAAATCACCTCCCGTTTCAGTTGATCGCTGAGATCGGAAGCAGTCAGTGCATCTCGACTGAACACTGCTTTAAATCTCTGCGATTGGAGACAGTTGCCGCAAGGCCAAGGAAGGCGCAGTCGTCCCTCGTAATGGCTGGAGTAGGCCACCAGATAGGTGACGACGGGTCGGTTACAGAGCCATGCCGCCATGACGGGGATCACATCGCCGATGACAACCACCAAGTCGTACCGATTGGCGCTGCGCATCAGCCTGAGGAGGCATTTCAGGAGGTAGATCACCTGCCCTTGGATCAGTTCGGTGAACCGTCCGCGCAGACTGGTGTACCCCAAGCCACCGGTGCTGAATTCTCGGGTTTGACCAATAAGGGGTATGGCTTCCTCGCTGTATGGACTGCCGCGTCCCACCATGGGCAGGGCTTCAACCAGATGGCCTTGGGCTTGTAGGGCTCGGCCAAGGAGGGCACCCGAGAGATCTTCTCCATGCCCATTGCTGAGCAGCAGCAGCCGAGCCACTTCAGAGCTCCAACCAACGCTTCACTTTTTGAAGGGCAGGCCAATCGGGACGGCGTTGAAAACCATCCTGGATGGACTCCCGCAGTTCGTCACCCATTTCGGGAGCAACCGCCAAGACCTGTTGAACGACTTGAATCTGATCACGCACTCCCTTGGCTTGAGTCTCAAGCATCGCCAGAGTCAGATTGATTCGAGCCTGTGGATCTTGGCTGTTGAGCTTGACCGCCATTCGGGCGGAACGCAGGGCATCGTCTGGCTTATCGCAGAGCAACAGAAGCCAGGCCAAGCAAGTCCATCCTGAAGACTGACGGGGCGCCGACTCTGTGATAGCGACGAAGTCGTCGATCAAATCTGAAGCAGGTGCGCCGTTCTGGTAACGGGCCATCGCTTGTTGAAACAGGCTGGATTCCTGAACTTCCTGGGACTCCATCGTGGACGTTGGTTGTCTTGAAATTGCTATCAGAATCCCACGCGGTGACTTTTCAAACGGCGAATGAGCTTCCGCATCCGCAGGTCTGGGTGGCGTTTGGGTTTGTGAAGTTAAAACCTCCTCCAATCAGAGCCGTACTGAAATCAAGCTGCATTCCGTAGATGTAGAGCAGGCTTTTGGGGTCACAGACCACCCGGAAGGCTGCTCCTTCCGGTGCTGAATAGTCGTAGACCTCATCACCCTCTTCAATGTCAGTGGCGGGTACGAAGTCCATGGTGTAACTCATGCCGCTGCATCCTCCAGAGCGAACCCCAACCCTCAGAACCTGTTCATCCCCCTGTTCGCGGCAGAGTTTGGCGAGTTGCAGCATGGCTGGCTCTGTGATCTGAATGCCTTTCCCGTCCTTTGCAGTGTGGGGAGCAGCACTGGAAGAGGCGATGGTCATGGGTAGAAGATCCAGCAAGCCTAAAGGCACTGTATTGAAGCCAAGCCTCTCCTGCCTGAAGCGGTCAAGGCATTCGGATTCATAGAGTCAGAGAAGTGTTTGAAGTTGTGCTGGTGCAGGTCGCGATTGTGGGCTCAGGACTGGCAGGCCTAGCCGCTGCCGTTGACCTGGTGGATGCAGGACACCAAGTTGATCTATATGAGGCACGTCCTTTCATGGGCGGAAAGGTTGGAAGCTGGGTTGATGAAAACGACAATCACATTGAAATGGGATTGCATGTCTTCTTCTTTAATTACGCCAATCTTTTTGCTTTGATGCGGAAAGTTGGTGCCATCGATAATCTGCTTCCTAAGAATCACACGCATCTGTTCGTGAACAGTGGTGGTGATTTACGCGAACTTGATTTCCGCTTCCCCGTCGGTGCTCCCTTCAATGGACTGAAAGCCTTTTTCACGACTCCCCAACTCACATGGGTTGACAAATTGCGAAATGCCTTGGCTTTAGGTACCAGTCCAATCGTTCGAGGTCTTGTGGACTATGAGGGTGCGATGCGTACCATTCGGGCATTGGATTCAGTCAGTTTTCAAGACTGGTTTCTGAGTCATGGAGGGAGTTTGGAGAGCATCCGCAGAATGTGGAATCCGATTGCTTATGCCCTTGGATTTATTGATTGCGAGTCAATTTCGGCACGCTGTATGTTGACCATCTTCATGATGTTTGCATCCAAGACTGAGGCCTCAAAACTCAACTTGCTGAAGGGATCTCCCCATCGTTGGTTGACAGGACCGATTCTGGATTACATCCAGAATCGCGGTGGTGTCCTGCATCTTCGCCATCGAGTGAAAGAAGTTCATTACGAAGAAGCAGAAACATTGAAAGTCACATCTCTCACACTCAGTACCCCTGAGGGTGAACGTAATGTTCAGGCAGATGTGTACTTGGCAGCCTGTGATGTTCCAGGGATTCAGAGATTGATCCCTGATGCATGGCGTCAACATGAACAATTCGATGCCTTACATCGACTCGAAGCTGTGCCAGTGGCAACCGTTCAGCTTCGATACGACGGTTGGGTCACGGAACTTGCCGAAGGTGCTGCTGCTGAGGCCACTCGCAAGAATCTCTCCCAGCCAACAGGTCTCAATAACTTGTTGTACACCGCCGATGCGGATTTCAGTTGTTTTGCGGATTTGGCTCTGGCGAGTCCTGAGGATTATCGGAAGCCTGGGCAGGGATCATTGCTTCAATGTGTGCTCACTCCTGGTGATCCCTGGATTCCCAAGTCAGTTGATGCCATCGTTTCCCACACCGATGCTCAGGTGCGAAAGCTTTTCCCGTCTGCACAAAACTTGAATCTCACTTGGAGCAACGTAGTGAAGTTGGCTCAGTCTCTGTATCGAGAAGCTCCTGGAATGGAGCCCTACCGCCCTGAGCAACGAACGCCTGTGAGTAACTTTTTTCTGGCTGGCAGTTACACACGGCAGGATTACATTGATTCGATGGAGGGCGCCACAATGAGTGGCCATCTCGCTGCCGCCGCCATTCTTGAACGGCCAGTCAGGTTGGCTACCAATGCTGCAGTGGCTTAACACCATGGGACGTTGGCTCGAGCACACCGTAACCACCACAATTCAGGCGCCAATTGATCAGGTTTGGACTGTCTGGAGTGATCTCGAAGCGATGCCACGCTGGATGCGTTGGATTGAATCCGTCAAAACAGGAGATGATCCTGACCTCACCGATTGGACATTGGCCGCCCAGGGCTTTCGTTTCCAGTGGAAAGCGCGAATCACGAGTCGAGTGGATCAGCAGCAACTCCAATGGGAATCCGTGGGTGGGCTCCCGACCAAGGGCGCGGTTCGGTTTTATCAGGAACAGCTGGATCGCACTGCTGTGAAGTTGAGTGTGAGTTACGAGTTGCCAGGGGTCTTGGCACCATTGATG
>WTGE01000027.1 GCA_011525445.1 Synechococcus sp. CO36386bin_37 | reverse complement strand
TGCATTGGGGGCTAGAAATCCCAGTCGTTGGAAATCTTGTGCAAGCGCAGAAAAATCCTTATTAATGAGGTGGACTACAGCACCAGTCAGAGTTAAACGGTCGTAATCACTAATTGAGTCCATCATTCCAAAGTCGACATAGGCGACGTGACCTAACTCTCCTGTTCGACCACTGAGTGCAAACAGGTTCCCAGGATGAGGGTCAGCGTGAAAATAGCCATATTCAAGAAGCTGCTGGAGTCCGCTAATCACACCTGTACGAATGAGCGACGCTGGATCAAGCCGTTGTGACTTGAGCTCTTGCCTGTTTCTTAACTTTGTACCGTGAATCCAGGAGGTGGTAAGTACGCGTCTGGCCGATAGGAGCCTTTCAACTTTTGGAATGGTTACTGCTGGATTATCAGCAAACAGTGCTGCAAACCTCTCTGCATTGTCGGCCTCACAAAAATAATCAATCTCCTCGAATAAACTTCGACCAAACTCATCAATGATTTCACCCAGTCCGAACCCCAGATTGAGAGGAAGAAAGGGTGCACCCAAAACACCCAAGGTGCGAATGAGCACCATGTCGCGGCGCAAAATGAATGCGAGATTGGGGCGCTGGACCTTAACCGCAACCCAGTGTTCACCGTGCAATCTGGCTCTATAGACCTGGCCTAGGCTTGCTGCAGCAACCGGAGCATCTGGAAACTCTTCAAACAGTTGGTCGACTGGAGCTCCCAGCTCTTCTTCGATTGTTTGGAGGGCAATGGAATGGCTGAACGAAGGTAAATCGTCCTGAAGTCGGGTGAGTTCATCGAGCCAGTCGCGTCGGATGAGATCAGGACGGGTGGACAAAGCCTGTCCAACCTTGATGAAGCAGGGCCCCAGATTGGTGAGGGTCCGAAGCAAAGTTTGTGCCAGTTTGCGTTGCACTTCAGGATCCTTGCTTCGGCCCCGAAGAAGCAGGCTCACAACCAAGCCAGTGAGCGCCCAGATGATTTGAAACAGTCTCGGAATTGAGATCCAGGGTCTGAGCAGGAGCCAGCGGGCATCCCTGCCAGGCGCGTAGCGCAACTGACTGTCCGAGGCGTTGTCCGACGCTGGGATCTTGGCCACGATGGAATCCCCTACCATTTCCAACGCGATTTGTGTCTATTAACTTCGATCCTAGGCAGATCTGTCTTTGAACCTGTTGATGACTGTGCGACCTGACGCACCGGGTCTTGCGATCGGTTTGGCTGGGTGACAGAACCGCGATCCTTCATGCATTCCCTGATTCCGTTGCTTCGGCCGGATCGGCGGCAGTCTTTGCATTTGCCTGTGCATGGACAGGGGCGTGCTTTGCCACCGGTTCTGAAGCGTCTGCTAAGGCAGCCTCCCGGCAGTTGGGATCTTCCAGAGCTACCTGAGATCGGTGGTCCTCTGGAGCCGTTCGGTGCTGTTGCTGATGCTCAAAGCCACTTGGCTTCTCAGCTGGGCGTGACCGGTTGTTGGTTTGGTGTGAATGGAGCTACTGGATTGCTGCAAGCGGCGCTGTTGGCCTTGGCAGGCCCTGGTGAGGCGGTGTTGATGCCACGTAACTCCCATCGCAGCTTGATTGCCGCTTGTGTGCTGGGAGGGATCAGGCCAGTGTTTCTTCCTGTTCCCTTCCTTGCCGATTGTGGTCATCCAGATGCGATGTCCGAGCCCTGCCTGGAGCGAGCATTGAGCTGCCTTCCTCCGTGTCCAGAGCCCATCGTTGCTGCTGTTCTTGTGCATCCCACCTATCACGGTTATGCCGATGACCCCACCCCTTTGATCGCTGCGTTGCATCGCCGAGGTTGGCCCGTCCTGGTGGATGAAGCCCATGGCACACACTTCGCGTTTGCTGGCTGTGAGTCTTTGCCGCGTTCTTCGTTGCACGCGGGTGCCGATCTTGTCGTGCATTCACTGCAGAAATCAGCTCCTGGTCTCGTCCAAACAGCTGTTATCTGGCTGCAGGGCGCGCGCGTGAACAAGAATGTCCTGCAAGATTCATTGTTGAGACTCCAGACCAGCAGCCCAAGTGCCCTGCTACTGGCCTCATGTGAGGCCACTCTGAATTGGATGTTGACTCCAGCATGGGCGCGTTTGCTGCGGCGAAGGCTGGAGCAGGCGCATCGAATCTCGTCTCGACTGCTTGATGCTGGACTGCCTTTGAAACGGAGCGATGATCCTCTGCGCTTCATTTTGAACACTTCTGAGTCAGGCATCAGTGGTCTGGCGGCTGATGAATGGTTCATGCAGCGGGGCATGACCGCTGAACTGCCGGAACCCCTTTGTTTAACTTTCTGTTTGGGTTTGGCATCCCAGCAGGGTTTCGACCACCGCATGAAGCGTCTTTGGCGGATTCTCAAGCGTTCGTATCCGAAGGGAGAGCGGCTGGCCCCACTGAGTGCACCTCCGGTGGAGCATCCTTCAACGCCCGAGCTGCTTCCTTCCTTGGCGATTCGTGCTTCCGCTGTTGAGCGACCTCTTGTCATGTGTGATGGTCGAATTTCTGCAGAGATGATCTGTCCTTATCCACCGGGGATCCCTTTGCTGATCCCAGGCGAAACAATTGGATCGGATCGTTTGAACTGGTTGATGGAGCAGCATGGGAGATGGCCCGAACTTGTGCCCAGTAAGCTGAAAGTTCTGGCTGAGGAGCCACAGGCGCTACTGGGGTGATTGCAGAGATAGCCAGCAGATTCCAAAGCAAAACCAGAGGAGGTTTGGATCGCAAGCGCCTGCTGAGTGGGTTAATGGCCGGAGCCTTTGGCTTGCTTGTGGTTGGCCTGGGCGGGTGGTGGTTCACGCTGGCTCTTGGGGTCATCGTGCATCTGGGCTTATTGGAATTTTTCCGGATGGCCCAGTTCAAAGGCATGAGGCCCGCTACAAAAACAACTTTGGTGGCGTGCCAGTTGTTGTTGTTCAGTACGCAATGGGCTGATGCAGGTGGGCTTCCCGCTCTTCTTCCAGCTGCTGTCCTTCCCCTTTCGGGTGCTGCAATCTGTGGTTGGTTGTTGTTGCAACCTAAAACGGGTTCTATTGCAGATATAGCTGCTTCAATTTTTGGCTTGTTCTATCTTGGCTTTCTTCCTAGTCATTGGTTACGACTCAGGAATTTAACGAATGTAGATATCACTCCCATCTTGCACAATGTCCAACAGAACTGGCTGACCTCAGGCTTTTTAATTACTCTTGCGGCATGCTTAATGGTTGTTGCAAGTGATATCGGTTCCTATCTGATAGGTCGTAAATTTGGACGCCACCCTCTGTCTCCCATCTCTCCTTCAAAAACGATTGAGGGTGCTGTTGGTGGCGCATTATGTTCTGTCATTCTCGGATCCAGCATGGCCAGCTTCATGGGGTGGAGTTTAGGTTGGCTTAGTGGAGGATTGCTGGGGGGATTGGTTGCCTTGTTTGCTCTCGTTGGAGACCTCACGGAATCGATGATGAAAAGGGATGCTGGCATCAAAGATTCAGGGGACGCTCTGCCAGGGCATGGAGGAATTCTCGATCGAATTGATAGTTATTTATTTACCCCTGCTGTTGTGTATTACGCCTTGATACTGGTTGTACCTTTTGTTCGTTACTTGGATTTATGGGTTCACTGTTGCATTCCCTTCAAGAATTAGTTGCCCTGCTTTCAGGTTTGCCTCTTCAATTTGGATTCCAGGATCCATGGGCAATAAAATTGATCTGAGATTGTCTAGGTGGGTGACTTTAATCGTGCCTGCTTCCGCCTCAATGCTAAACCGTGCTTTTGCAGGACTGTGTTCTGCAATCACAGCGGCTTGTAATTCCAGTACGTCGTTATCGATGGTCAAGGATTGAAGCGGGGTGAGTCCCATTAATTGTTCACACAGGAGATCGCCGAGCCATCTCCAACGATCACTGGCAACAGCACAATTGAGGTCAGTGCCGTTCAGAACAACCTCACCATCGATTCTGAAGGGATTGGCGAGCTGAATGGGTTGCCCAGGTTGTGACGGATTGATCTGCGCATGCAGGGGGCCACTTTGTAATTCAGCGCGCAGAAGAGGAAGATTCTGAAAACTCACTTTGCGGGCGGTCAATGACACCCCGTCCAGCCGACCTCTGAACAACTGCAAGGCTGAACCCTTGAGATTCAGTTTTAACTCACCCACTTCGTCACACTGCCCTCGGATCCAGATCTGCAGGCCATTGGAGATCAGTTGAAGCAAAGGGCCAGAGCTAGGTGCAGTCATGGGAACATTCTGCAGCCAACCATCGCTGCGCGACGAGTTCGGGGTGATCGAGGTGGGGTAAGTGCCCACAATCGTCCACAAGTTCGAGCTTGTCTCCTAGGAGGAGTTGTGCGGAACGTAGTTGGGGAGCGCGCAGAATTCGATCTTTTTTCCCCCAGAGCACATGGAGAGACTGATGGGGTAGCGGGGCTCCACAACCGGCAAATCCACCACTTCGGGCGAAGGCTGCCAAGGATCGGGCCCACCCAGGCACCTTGAGATGCAGAGATGCAATTTCAAGTTCAGGATCCCCAACATTGCTGTCTGGATCTGCGAAGGCTTGTCTGCACAATCCACGACGCACACCTGATCTTCCCAGAAACCACACTCCAAGGCTGTCGAGCACAGGAGGTAGCGGCATCGGTTTTCCGTCTAGTCCGGCTGGTGCAAGCAGTAGCAATCGATCAATGCGATGCGGATGGCGCCTTGCGAGTTCCATCGCGACTGAGCCACCCATCGAGGCACCGATTAATCCCAAAGGTTCGTTGTTCGGGATTGTGTCCAGTACCTCGGCGAGATGCTCCAGCACCGCTTCCGGTCCGTAGGGGGCCTTTTCAGGCCTCGGACAGAACCCGAAGCCGAAGAGGTCGGGAATGATCAGAGTGTTGTGGTTTTTGAGCAAAGGCACCAAGCGACGAAATTCCAAAAGGGAACTGTCAAAGCCGTGGAGCAAGAGCACGGGAGGGCCACTCCCCATTGTCACCACCGGATACTGGTCTGGTTCACGCTCGTTACAGCAAAGCTCCAACCAATGCAAACCCTGGAGTTGTTGACGAGCTAGGGGATCAAGAAGAGTGGACGCCGCAGTTTCCAGGATGTGCTTGTGGGTCAAGCGTCAGACTCCTGAGATGCATGAACCGGGAGACGATCGACGTCTGTACTGATCAGAGCTTCAAGAAGATCGGTTTCTGTGACCTTGAAGGGCAAATGATGGAGATCAGATCCTTCATGACAGGCGAAGGTGCAAATCTCTCGAAGCTCATGCAAACCAGACTCACCGAGGCCAAGGTCTTGGAGTGTGATCGGTAGTTGAAGTTTTTTCAGTAATGGCAACAGTTGGCTACGGGCCTGAGCCGCCAATTGATTCGCTCCTAAACGTTCTTCAAGACGAAGTTGAACAAGAATCCCGAATCCGACTTTCTCACCGTGCAGCCTGCCATGGCTGGCCGGAAGTTGCGTCAATCCGTTATGGACTGCGTGGGCTGCAACGGTTCTGCACTGTGCGCCTCCAAGGCCACCGATTACGCCTGCGGTCAATCCACAGGCCTCTGCGACGCGAATCCAGGCTTCACTGTTGGGGTCTTCCACAGCTTCGAGGGCATCGAGTAGAAGTTGGTCTCGCAGAACACGGGCCATTTGAACAGCCTGTTGAACGATCCCATCGCCACTGGAGCCACTTCCAACAGAAGCTTCGTACCACTTGGCGAGAGCGTCAGCGATACCGCTGGACAGGGTTCGCTTGGGAGCTTGACGCACGAGAGCATGATCAAAAATCAGCAGTTCAGGGCAATGATTGAGTTCTTGATCTGAGATGAAAGCTCCATTGCGGGTATAAATGTTGGCGAGAGCTGTCCACCCCGCACAGGTGGCAGCGCTGAGAGGAACCGTGATGCAGGGAAGATTGAGACGGTGCGCAAGCAATTTCCCAGCATCAAGGACTTTGCCTCCGCCAGCGGCAATGACAGCGTCGCAATTTTGAAATCTGAGCTGACCTTCAAGACGTTGAAGGTCGTGCTCACAACAATCAAACTCGAGTTGACCACTCATGACGGCTAGACCCTCGTTCAGAAGATCCTTCTTAAGCTTTGAGCGGATGGTTTCTGTTACCGAACTTCGACCGATCAGAGCTGGCTTTTGGCAGAGAGCTGCAATCAGCGGAATAGCTTGGGGCCAGACCTTTTCCCCCCGAATCACTCGGGAGGGGGCAATCGCATGCCGATGACCAACCGATGAGTGGGGCATTCGAGGCTCAGACAGCTGCGTTAGCAAGTTGAGGTGTGAGGGAAGGAGAAGTTGTCAGATGTCGCACCACGACTTTCTTATCGTGATCGATATCGACTTCAGCGGAATCGCCTTCTTTGATGCGACCGGTGAGAACCTCCTCGGCAAGGCTGTCCTCAAGGAGACGCATCACAGCTCGACGCAAAGGTCGTGCGCCATAGGCAGGGTTATAACCCTCCTCCACAAGACGTTCCTTAAATGCTTCAGAGACACGCAAAGAAATTCCTTTTTCGCCGATGCGATCAAAGACTTCCTTCAACATGATTTCGGCAATGTCCTTCACCTCTTCACGATTCAGTTGACGGAAAACAATAATTTCGTCAAGGCGATTCAAGAATTCAGGCCTGAAATACTGCTTGAGTTCTTCATTGACAAGAGATCGAATTCTGTTGTACTGGTTTTCTTCAGCGTTCTCTCCTGAAAATTCAAAACCAAGACCACCACCACCTTTTTCAATCACCTTGGAACCAATGTTCGAGGTCATAATGATCAAAGTATTCTTGAAATCAACTGTTCTACCCTTGGAATCGGTTAGACGTCCGTCCTCCAAAAGTTGCAGTAGGAGATTGAATACATCAGGATGTGCTTTTTCGATTTCGTCGAAGAGAACAACCGTGTAAGGACGTCTGCGAACGGCTTCAGTTAACTGTCCTCCTTCATTGAAGCCAACGTATCCCGGAGGAGAACCAATCAGCTTACTGACGGTATGGCGTTCCATGAATTCGGACATGTCGAGACGAATCATGGCTTCTTCACTGCCGAAGAAATAGGAAGCCAAAGCTTTTGTTAGTTCTGTTTTACCAACACCAGTTGGACCAGAGAAGATAAAACTTGCGATTGGGCGATTTGGATTCTTCAAGCCAACTCGAGCACGGCGAATTGCTTTTGAAACAGCTTTAACAGCTTCGTCCTGTCCGATTAGGCGTTTATGAAGAGTTTCCTCCATATTCAATAATTTGAAGGATTCACTTTCAGTGAGTTTTTGAACAGGAACACCAGTCCATGACGCAACAATATGTGCGATGTCCTCTTCATCAACGATGGGAGATGAAAGTGTTTGAGTTGTTCTTGATGAATCGCTGGTTTGGGTTAATGATCCTTGATCTGTTGACGTCGCAGCAACAGGATTGGTTTCCGGATTGTTGGCTGTGGATTCGTCTCGACTACTTTGCAGTAAGGAACGAATCTTTTCGCGCAATTCAACCTCTTTGTCTCGCAATTCTCCCGCTCGACTGAAATCCTGATCTCGAACAGCATCTTCCTTTTCTTTC
>WTGE01000102.1 GCA_011525445.1 Synechococcus sp. CO36386bin_37 | reverse complement strand
GTCCCTGGAACTGTCTGATCTCGTCCACCGTCTGGCGTCAGGACCACAATGGCTTCACCCACCAGGATCCTGGGTTCATGGATCTGGCGGGTAATAAAAAAGGGTCCATTACCCGCGTCTACTTACCCGCCGACGCCAACAGCCTGCTGGCTGTCGCCGAACACGCTCTCACCGAGACCAATGTCTCCAACATCATTGTTTGCGACAAGCAGAAGCATCTGCAGTACATGAACATCGACGCCGCCCGCCGCCATGTGGCCAAGGGACTTGGCATCTGGGATTGGGCGTGCAATGACGACTTCGGCACCGAGATGGTCGATCCCGACGTCGTGCTCGCATCAGCAGGTGACATCCCAACCAAGGAATGCCTGGCGGCAATTGAGATTCTGCGGGAACAAATTCCCAAACTCAAAGTGCGTTATGTGAATGTGGTGAAGTTGTTCTCCCTTGCACCGTCAAGTGAGCATCCTCACGGCCTGAGTGAACGGGACTTCGTGGATCTGTTCACACCGGATCGGCCTGTGATCTTCAACTTCCATGGCTACCCGTGGTTGATCCACCGCCTCACCTACCGCCGTCCAAACCACAACAACTTTCACGTGCGCGGCTACAAGGAGCACGGCAATATCAACACTCCCCTGGAACTGGCCATCAGCAACCAGATCGACCGCTTCAATTTGGTCATCGATGTGATTGATCGTGTCGACAGCCTCGGATCCCGAGCCGCTCACATCAAGGAGCGCATGAAGGATGAGATCCAGAAGCACCGCACCTATGCCTATACCCACGGCATGGATGCACCCGAGATCAACAACTGGCGTTGGAAGTTCGGAAAGGGGAACGCTCACAACTGAGCCTGTCACCACCAGCAAATCACGGGGAGAGTGCTGCTCTCCCCTTTTCCCAAAACCGTCCCCTCCAACGTCTCAACAAGGGATTGCAATCAGATCACACATCACTGAAATGAAGAGACAAGTTTTGACGAAATACTTTTAAACCTGACTGAACAAGGTATTGCTAAACAATTAACCAATTTTCGTTTTCTTCAAATTCATCAGCCACGTTCAGGAAAATCCGGTGTCTGATGAAGCAGTCGATTCAAACGAAGACGGTCAGCGTTGAGCGGATCTGGCGCCAGTTCACCAGCCATCTCCCTGAATTTCTGCTCAATATCGTCCGGAACACGCACGTCGAAAATACGCTCCATCAAGGTCTCTATTGAAAACAGATGGGCGTTGATATTTTCCAGATCAGCCATGGCTTGATGAATGGCATCAGCAGGCTCTTCTCCGCCGCCTACGGGCGTGGCATGCGTCTGGGCTTCGGCGGAAGGATTGCCATGTTGTTTTTGCAAATCCTCCAGGACGCGCCCTGAGAGGGTTCTGAAAGCCTGGAGGGCAGCCCAGCTGAGCTCCTGCTGTTGACGAAGCGTTGGCGACTCTCGAATGAGTCGGTCATGCTCGCGATAAAAGCGTTGGCAGTCAGGACATTGACAGGGCTCTTCCGACAACACAAACCCTCATTCCTGATTCATCATGACACTTGATCAGGCTGCCAAGGGCGGATCCTGATCAAATCCAGGTTGATTGTCCTGCTGATGTCCATCAGAACCAACCTGAGTTGGCAGTGGTATCTCAATGGAACTCACCACGCCAATTGCATCCCGAAGACGCATCGAATCGGCAAACCAACCCATGGCTTGCTCGGTATCCCCGCGTTCTTCAGCGTCCGAAGCTTGATCTTCATGGGCTTCTGCCAAAAGGGCAAGCCAGCAGAGGCAGCGAGCCTGTACGACAGAAAGATCAAGAGTTGCAGGCTGACTATCAGCGATTCGCTCGCTTTCCTGCTGAACCAAAAGCCGGAGCCTGAGATCGTGAAGCTGGGTCATGGAACCTGTTCACACGATTAAATTTAGCGAGGATTGAGCATTTGGCCACCCTGCGCATCCCAACAAGACAAAGGCTTACCATTCAATTGTTTATAAAGAAAAAGAATCTGACAGCTCCACAGGTCGGCGTCGGGCCATAAAATAATCATCAATCGACAGCACTATTAAATTCAATCAACACAGAAAAGGCACAATGTTAAACCGAAATTACTATCTTTAATGTGATGTCGTGCATTCCTATCATGCTTGTATCAGCACCACGATCAGGCACAAATTACTTTCATGGAGTGTTAGCAAAAACATCCAGGGAAGTCATGACATGCTATGAGATATTTAACAAAAAGGCAGTCTTTTGCACAAACGCGTATCTACAAGACCTATCCTCAAAATTAAAGACCGATTTTGAATCCATGCGCGACACGCGCTTAGTTTCCTACGCAAGAGAAGACAAGCTTCGATTCATCTCCACTCTGTTAGAAATCGCGAACGAACGCAACCTTAAATACTTACTCTTCAAAATCTTCCCAAACCAAATCAACAACAGCCTTGAGCATCTCGACACCATCAATGGGGTCAAACTAGTCATTTTAAAGAGGCAGCCAATTGAATGCTTCATCAGCCTCACAAAGGCGGGAATCCTGAACTTATGGACGAAAACTGACACCACAGACATCAAGCCAATCATCAATATCGAAAAGTTTTTAGCCTGGCACACAAAAACATCTCAATGGTATGAACGATGGAATAACGCTACTGTTAACTCACGCTATTCATTAAGCTATGAGAATGACATTAAAGGAGTTCATCCAGAGATGCTATTTAATATTGTCAACACTAAACTGAATCTCGGACTTGACAGGGCGAAGCAAGACAAGCCGTCCCACTACTTGCAGACACAAGACAAGTCCGAAAACTGGCGAAATAAAATTCAAAATGGCATTGAGTTTTACTCTCAAATCTTGGACATGAATGCCGAAGCCAAGCTCTATCACTATCACTCAACGGATCGCTAACAACACTTAATTACCCCTCATGGTGAAGACAAGCCTTTCAAGCGAGTACACTAATTCAGCAAAAATTTCAGCATAAGGGACGACAGTCCAACAGATTCCAAGGAATCAAAAGGCTCAAATTCATATCGCATCAGAGCGAAGAACCAACAGGAATCATGCCAATCAACGCTTGCTTGCAATGATGGCGTCAAACGACCTGATCTGGTTGCTCTTCGATGCATTACCAAAGATCGCCTACATCATTTCGGGTATGTCACTCGGGCTGATTTCGTTCAATTTTCTCTTGGCAAGTCGTTGTCTGAGATGTTTGGGTAGTCGCTCCTGATTCAGCCCCTCGTGCTCTGAGCCATAAAATTGAATGTATTCAGAAGCTTCAGATTCGCCCATGGGGAACAGATTAAAGCTCATCACATGCGCCTAAAAGGACAATACAACTGAAATTCTTCGAGATGCCTTCGATCTGTATCGATTGTTGCGAATGAACATTTCTCCATGCTTCGTATACCTTTGTGGCAAATACTGGGCAGCAGAGAAAAGTGACCTTCTTGTGCTTTGGCGAAAGCTCTTCCGGCATGCTGTCTCAATCATGATTGGTGCCTTGAAGCGATCCATCGCCCCCGTCAGCCATGATTGCTCATCAGGAATTAAAGACTCTGATCAAAGCTTTGTTTCATGCCGAATCAATTCCGATCATTTTGACCATCGACGCCTGAATTCGTCATGCTTGCTTATCCAAGAGATAGTCCATTTTGTTTGCACGACGAGCTCAATTAAAAAAACCAAGATTCGCTACGAATCGGTATTCCTGAATTAAATCCAAGACATTAAAGAGTAAACCACGAAAAAGCAATCGATACAATCGCCGCCAAAATCACATAGGTTGGCCAATAATCATCAGACTTATCAAGACGCCGCAACTCCAACTCTCGTTGTTGTTCGTCTTTAATCTCGAGGGCATAGTAGTAGCGCCTGCAGGCCCAAAGCATAAGAACAAATGATCCCAGAGTCAGGACATAGCAGATCAAATACACCTCATCAAGGAAGGTGAGATAGGACAGTCTTGGCAAATCTCCATCATGCCCCTGCTGCAAAAAAACAAGGGTCAACAGAACGGTGACAGGCATTGTCAGGCGTACGTCGTAATGGGCAGGATCTAACTTCGTGGCCCCGACAATCATTGCCATCACAATCGAGATGGGAACAAGAATCTTCCAGAAGGATGACCAGGCATTGGTTGCATATTTTGTATCAAAAATAAGCTGACTATAGGCAGAGGCCTCTTCATCGAAACCAAAATCTGTATCGTACTGGTGTCGATAGGAATTAAGGGACCAACCAGTATTAACCCATTCAATACTCGTGTTTATAAACTGACCAATACCACTCCCTCGGTAGTCAGGTTCAATCCTCAGCCTGTCATAGCTCAGCAAAATATCGTCCGCCTCAATCATGATCGGCAAATTCAACTTTGTGAAAGGATGACGCCTAAAATCAGTATCATCGATATAAAAAGTGCCGCTATACGAACCCGTTAAATACCAACTGCCGTCCTCCATTCTGATGGGTTCACTTGTGGGGGTGAACACACTGTCCGATGATTCTGGAATGTTCAATAGGTTAATGGGAACCATCACCTTCCAAACATCCAGATTATTGGTTTCAAAATACTCCTGAAGATCGTCCTTCCATTTGAACCAAACGTAGCCAATACTATTAAAAGAAGGTGTGTTGGGATTGATCTCAAAATTATTCGTGGCATAAACACCTATTTTGATCTGCATCGGCTGGGCCTCCGCAGGTCGCTTGCTTTCATCCACTTGCTCAACAGGCTTTTGAATATTGCGCTGGAGTAGCCCTAATTCCTGCTTGTTTTGATGAAAAGCGACCTTTTGCTGGCTGTTCGTGAGTTCTAAATAGTCGCCAGTACGGCTCGGGTCGGTCCGAACCGAAACAACCGCCACCAACATCAGCCCAATGGCCACAACCGCCATCACCAATGTTGAAGCGTTCCAGGGCTTACGAAACGTCTTGGGAATTCGAGTGGCGAATGAGCGGCGTTTCATGGGATTCGAAACCTGACCAGAATGATGAGATCAAGCACTAGAGATCAATGCGTTATCCGGATGCCGCATCGAATGAAAGCATCTGGGTGAGGCAATAAACGAAATAACTCAAGGCAGCGAGAACAATCACATAAACAATGCCATCAGCAATGCCTGCTCCCATCAATGCACCAATGAGTAAAACACCAACAATTCCACCCACGTTGTCGAGAATGGAGTAGGCCACATTGGCTGAAACCTGGTCTTCCTGCCGGAACAAATCACCAACAGTGGCTAAGCCCATGGCGTATATCCCTCCAGCGGCTCCGCCCCAGACGAACAACAACACCAAAGCAATCCCATAGTTGTAAATCCCAAGGGGTAAATAAACGGCACAAACCACACCCACCAGAACACAACCAATGGTGACCAAGGTTCGCTGGACGCGCCCCGAAAAGGTCGCAATCGCCAGACCGAGTGTGACGGAGCCCAACATGAACGCGGTTAACAGCAGCGAAGCATGCTGCAACGACATTCCATTCATGAGTCCGTAAAGCGTGAGGAACGCTGGCAAGCCAAAAAACGTGACACCTCCCACAAACGAGGACACCATTGGGATTCTGGCCATGCGAATCACATAGCCCAGGCGTAAACGCCCCTGGTTCGTCATGACAGGTGACTGGCCGATGCAGGGAACGATCAGTGCCAGTGCTACAAGCACGATCACCATGTTGGCCTTGAACACCTGATTGTCCTCCGTTGCGGCCACCTGATTGAACAGAATCGGGCCAGTGGCAGTGCCCAGGGAAAGTGCCGAGCTGTAGCAGCCACTCACCAAACCACGGAACCGTCCGAGGGGAAGGCCATTCACCCAGGTCTGGAGAGAGATCAGGCAGAGATAGGTGCCAATGCCGAAACTAAACACTCCCAGACACCAGACAGGCAGGCTTCTGCTGCTGGCCAGAAGAGCCAGCATCAACAGGCGTAAGCCAGTGGCCATCACCATGGTGCCCAAGAGGCCGAAGCGAGCCAGAATCCTGTCGATCGATCCGACAACAGCCAGCACCGCGCCCATTTCAAACGCCAGACACAGCCCGATCAAGCCCTTGCTGAAGCCGTACTCCTCCAAGCGCACCGGGAACAGGACCGTGTTGAAACCAACGGCAGCCTGAATGGCGGCGGACGCCAGAATCAGGGCAACAACAGCTCGCAGAGCACCCTGATTGTTGGTCAATCGCTGGGATGAAGCCATTAGGAATCCTCCCTGAATTTGTCGTAGGGAAGGGACAACACCACCAGCTCAGTGTTGTCTCCCTCATCGCGATGGGTGAGGGTGCCCTTCAAAGCCCGAACCTGTTCACAGCAGGTGGCGAACTGAAGAGAGTCTTCATCAAAGACGTGCTCCGGATGCTCTCGTTGCTGAATCAACTGCGCTCCACTCAAGTTGGTGGAGGAACGTCCCTGAAACCGGAGGGTCATCCGCAGATGAAGCGTGTTGAGTTGTTCGTTGTCCACACCAACGGAGACCTGAACCAATGACCCCAGAACCGTGTTGCTAAACGGGCTGAAGCACAACGCATGCAGAATGTGATTGAGTGCATTGGGATCACCGAACACGAGGCTGGGAAACCAGGGGGCTATCTCGAGGGGCACCGCTTCGCTGAGGCATGAGCGGATCACCTGAAGAGGATCAAAATTTTCAGCCTGGTTCCAACGTGCCCCTTTGCGAACCGCTGCATAACGGAGCAGCGCTTCTGCGTATTGATCTCTCGACTCCCTTGGCAACTCCGCCATGCGCTGCGCCACAGCCTCCAGTTGGGTTGCCGTTGCCACGCGCTCTTCATTGCGCTCGGCTTTCATGGAATGGAGGCGTTTCTCCGCTCTGCGACCCACGGTCTGGAGCATGCCGTTACGACTCCGGAAAAACCAGACGGCAACCCCGAACAGAATGGCAAGAATGCCTGAGGTGAAAGCGGCGCGCTGGGCAGCGATGCCAATGGGACTGAGGCGTTGCTGCAGCGTTGTGAGTTCGAGATCCATGCCGAGCGTGCCGACCACTTCGCCGTTGGCATCCTTGAAAGGTGCATACGCGCTGTAAAACGTTCCCCAGATATCGGTATAAGGTTCGCGATCCACGGTTGGCGTCTTCGTCCGAAGTGCATCCTTCAAAGCCCTACCTGCATCGGGATAGGGGTCCATCAACTGTGGTGCTACATCAGGATTGCCGTCGTTGTCATTATCATTCTGCGGACTTCCATTTGCGATGAAATAAATTTCGCCGTCTCGAAGGATATTGGTGTAGAGATATCGCACATCTTTGGAGGCCTGACGGATCTCTTCCATGTGACCAATGAACGATTGATAGATCGGATCGTTTGGATTGGTTTCTGCTGTGAACTGACGATGCTGGTCCCCGTCCAACGTGGTGGCTGCTGCACTGACATTGCGCAAAAGCCCTGCGCGAATCTCCTCTTTAACGGCTTCAACAGAGCGGACATAGATGAAATAGATCGTCACGTTGGTGACCATCAACCAAATCATCGCGAATAAAACACCCTGAAATGCCGGGTTTTGAATGATGTTCCGCTTGCGAAGAGAAAGAACCAT
>WTGE01000054.1 GCA_011525445.1 Synechococcus sp. CO36386bin_37 | reverse complement strand
GCGCCGCCGTTGGGAAGCAATTCCACAAGAGCCTGATCAGTTCCTTCAGTTAGGATGCCTAAGTATCAATCTGACAACCAAAACAGCTTTGGTGGCTGGCCAGCCACTTGGCTTGCTCTCCAAAGAATATGATTTGCTTGTTGCCCTGCTTCGAGCTAAAGATAGCCCGTGCCAAGCCAGGGCCTTAATGCACTCTTCGTGGGGATATAGCAACGATCAGTGTCAGAAATTAATTGATGTCTATGGCGAGTCTTTGCAAATCAAGCTTTCTGCTTCTGAGGCTCCGATCTGTTTAAGCCGGCTCGATCATGGGGATTGGCTGCTCAGTCAAAGAACTGGGCCGGGATTTGTTCAATGACACCCCCCGGTAATTTAATTCTGCTTTTGTCTATTGATATTGTTGGCAGCTCTGCTTATAAGTTTGCAGTCTCCCAGCAATATGGACCTTTGGCATGGGTTCGTGCTTATCAGGATTTTTACAACACAATTCCTGCCATGGTTCGCGATTCGCGTCTTTCGAAGCGGGCACTGACGCCTAATCGAAGCGTGCCTGATGGATCAACCACAACCCTTCAGCTCTGGAAGTCAATTGGTGATCAATTAATCTTTTTCTCGGAGCCCCGCAATTCTGCTCAGCTCGAATTTGATTGCCAGTGTTTTCTCCTTGCGCTGGCGCAGGCGAACGATCGAATGATAAATCAATGGGGATTTGCTCTGCATGGAGCCGCCTGGGCTTTTGAAGAGGGCGATCATAATTTGCGGATTAACCTTCAATCAGGGCTGTCTGATGTAGAGACTCCCTCTGCATTCGATTTGATTGGCCCAGATATTGATCTGGGCTTCCGTTTGGTCGCCGAAGCAGCCTCAGGTCAATTGCTGGTTCCATTGGAAATGCATTCTTTGCTTCAAGGTACTCAGCTTGCTGTCAATCTTGTTGGAGAAGCCTCGCTTAAAGGCATTCGGTTAGACCCTTACCCATTACTTGAGTTGAAGTCCCGTTTATGAGAACAAGATTTCAGGGCATTTTTTGTTCTTGCACCCAGTCTGACTATATTTCAACAATGAATGCCTGCTGAGCTAGTGGATGGCAATCCCTCTCTCTCTGGCGTGAGCTCAGCGGATTTGGCTCGCTGGGGCTTACTTGATCAAGCCATTAGAGAGCGATTTGTCGATGAGTTACTTCTCAATTGTCCGTTCCCAGAGCCTGAACGGATGATGTTGTTACGCCATGAGCTTGAGCAACTCCACTCTCTTGATGATCCAGGCCAAAAGACGATCTGGCTCCAGCAGAAAGGACTAACCGAGGTTGACTTTGACCGGATGGCTGCTCGGCCTTGGCAATGGTTGACCTGGTGCCGCCAGCATTGGGGGGCTGAGCTGCAAACCATTTTTTTGCGGCGTAAGCCCGAATTGGATCAGGTGACCTATTCCCTGCTGAGACTCGTGGATCATGAGTTGGCCTCCGAGTTGTATCTGCAAATCAAAGAGGGTGAAGCCCGTTTTTCCGATTTGGCGAAGTCGTTTTCCGGCGGTCCTGAAAAAAACCAGGGTGGTTTGCTTGGACCAGTCCCTCTAAGTCAGCTTCATCCGGCCCTATCAAGGTTGTTGCAAGTCAGTAAATCAGGTCAGCTTTGGCCCCCCAAACAGTTGGATGGCTGGTGGGTGGTGGTCAGATTGGAGCGATTTCAGCCTGCCGTTCTCGATACCGCCATGGAGGAGCGACTCCTGCTTGAGCAAGGCGAACAGCTGCTTCATAACTGGTTGAAGCAACAGCAGCCACGGGTTAGCTAGTGAATGGATTGGCGACCCCAGCGAAATACTTTTCGGCTTTGGTTGATATGTGTTGAATTGCATCTATAACTCACTAGATGGGCTGGCAAAGCCAGTCTTCTAATACAGGGAAAAGCGTCGGCGCAGATGGATCTCACGATTGCCTTGCGCGTTGTCGCTAATTGGAGTCCCTTTAATGAGCTTCCGCAAAAAGTACAGGCTTCTCTGGCCTCTGTGCTACAGCCTCTACAGCTACGACCTGGTCAAAAGCTTTACGACCACGGAACCCTCCCTCCAGGTGTCAGTTACGTCGTAAAGGGCCAGCTTAGGCTGCTTGCTAAAGATGAAGCGGGGGATCCTTTCACGCTCCAGAGATTCCAGCCTGGCTCGATGGTTGGAGAGCGGGCGTTACTCTGCGGTGAGCCGGCATTCGCTCTTCAAGCTTCTGTTTCAACGCAGCTTTGGTTGTTGCCTGCAGATGCCTTCTTGCAGACGCTTGACCTGTTTTCCACTCCCTGCTCTGCTTTAGCGACTCCCTGTTTAGAGGAGTTGTTTTCTGCAGTCGTTGCTAGTCGTCATCCCAATCTGCCATCTCGACAAGAGCTTCGTAATTGGATATCGAATCAGCTCTTGGACCATCGCGGAGAGCAGCAAATTTTGTTGCTCCCGCCGGGAAGTCATACTATTCCCGTCGGAGCTGAGCGATGGCTTGTCAGCTCAACCAATTTCGAAGGATTAGAGCCAGGGGATGAAGTCAGGGGGCCAACTGAACTATTTGTTCGTGGCAAATTGCCCGGCCGATTAGTGGCTCAGCCCAGTGGTTGGCCTCCCACTCGACTGCCTGCGGTGATGTCAATTGATAACGATATTAATCCTGAACTTGAACTGTTAGAGCCTGAATGGCTTGAGAGCCCTGGGGCAATTGTTCCAGTACAAACTGATGCCTTAGAGGATTGGTATGGGAGGCTCCACGACGATGGAAGCTTTCCCCATGCCCGCGGTGAGGGGCTTCTTGATGAGTCTATTGCCAGTTTGCGGATGTTGGCTCGATCCTTTGATCTGCCTTTTCGCAAGGATGTTCTCAGGAGGATCCTTATCGACCAGATGCAGCGTGCAGGTGAGCAAGGTTTTGGCCTGCTGCAGTTAGCTGCTGTCTGTGACTTGATGGGCTTAAGAGCCTCCACATTGAGTGTTGGTGAGGAGCAGTTGCAACGTCTTCCTTGTCCCGCGTTACTGCTTCAAGATGGTCATCCACAAGTTATTTGGAAGATTACCTCCACTGATGTTTTGATTGGTGATCCGCGTGCTGAGCAAGGTTACCGACCGATCTCTGCATTGAATTTTGATGGCGACCAGAATCAGCTATCTGTCCTGGCATTAGAACGAACAGCGTTGTCCCCAACTGCTCGTTTTGGCTTGAGCTGGTTTTTGCCTGCCTTGATGCAGCACAAAACAATTCTTGTTCAAGTTTTAATTGCGAGCTTTTTTGTCCAGCTATTTGGATTGCTAAATCCCTTACTTATTCAGCAAATTATCGATGCTGTCATCAATCAAGGCAATTTAAGTAGTCTTAATGTGCTTGGCACGTTGCTTGTGGCCATGGCTGTTGCTCAAGCCGTTTTGGGTGCCTTGAGAACTTATCTTTTTTCTGACACTACCAATCGAATTGACATCACTCTAGGTGCGACAATCATTGACCATCTCTTGCGCTTGCCCCTCGGATATTTTGCGCGCAGACCAGTAGGAGAGGTCAGTAGTCGTATTAATGAACTTGAGAAAATCCGTAGGTTTTTAACAGGCACAGCCCTGACAGTGGTGTTGGATTCATTATTCGCAATTATCTATGTTGCTGTTATGTTGCTATACAGCGTTAGTTTGACGTTTTGGGCGCTTGCAGTTGTTCCATTGTTTATTGGATTAACCGTTGCTTCGGCGCCTGTCATACGTGCACATTTAAGAGCTCAAGCTGAGGCAAATGCTCGGGTTCAGAGTCATTTGGTCGAAACGCTAAGTGGGATGGAGACGGTTAAAGGCCAGGGGATGGAGCTCCATAGTCGATGGAGATGGCAGCAATTGTATGGCGGCCAAATTCAAGCAGGCTTCAGGAACATGCTCACGAGCACAGCGGCGGGTTCGGCCAGCAATTTTCTTCAGCAACTCTCAGGTCTACTTGTTTTGGTCGTTGGTGCATCAATGGTTCTTAACGGCGAGCTCACTTTGGGTCAACTCATCGCATTCAGGATTTTGGCTGGTTATGTGACAAGTCCTTTGCTCCGACTTGCAACTCTTTGGCAAAATTTTCAGGAAACATCTCTCTCTTTAGAGCGTCTATCAGACATTGTTGATCATCCAGAGGAGATTGAGATTGCTGGTGCTCAGCTACCCCCATTGCCTCCAATTAAAGGTGAAATTATTTATGAGTCTGTCAATTTTCGTTTCGCCTCTCAGGGACCTCTTCAACTTGCCAACGTCAATCTAGATATTCCAGCTGGTTCCTTTGTGGGTGTTGTTGGCGCTAGTGGGAGCGGTAAAAGTACGCTTTTGAAGCTTCTAACTCGTTTATACGATCCCATTGAAGGTACGATCCGTGTAGATGGGTTTGATATCAGCAAGGTTGATCTCTATTCGCTTCGTGCGCAGATTGGCGTTGTTCCGCAAGATAGCCTTCTCTTCGATGGAACTGTGATGGCCAATATCGCCTTAACTAAGCCAGACGCATCTTTTGATGAGATTTGTCATGCTGCGCATGTCGCCTGCGCTCACGAGTTCATTCAATCGATGCCAGCTGGCTACAGCAGTTCTGTCGGTGAGCGTGGTGCTGGTCTCAGTGGTGGTCAACGTCAACGTATCGCAATAGCCCGGATGGTTCTGAAGTGTCCAGGCCTCTTGATTCTTGATGAAGCCACAAGCGCGTTGGATGTTCATACTGAAACTAAAGTAACCCACAATCTCATGGATATTTATAAAGGTCGCACAGTCTTTTTCATCACTCATCGTCTTAATTCGCTGAGAAAAGCAGATCGCATTCTTGTTATGGATCACGGAGCTTTGGTTGAAAGTGGAACTCATCGCGAGCTTCTGAAGATGAATGGTCGCTATGCCTCCCTTTATCAACAGCAAGAGGCTGCTTTGATATGAGCAATTTGATCCAACGCGCCCGAGCAGCTTTGGCTGCTAAACCTGTTGACTATCAAGAAGTCCGTCTGAAGCCATCACCTGTTTGGAGTCAGGCTGTTGTTTGGGCAATCATAGGTACCGCATCATTTGGATTCTTATTTGCTCTTACAGCAAAGATTGATGAAGTTGTTGTGGCTTCCGGAAAGTTGCAGGCCATTGGTGCATCACGGCCAATTATGAGCCCAGCACCAGGTGTTGTTGATCAGATTTATGTCTCTGAAGGTCAGTCCGTAAAAACAGGTGACCCTCTTTTAAAATTTGATCCTGAAGTTAATGAGAATAGACTTGCGACTTTAGAAGAGCAGCTCAGGCTAGAGAGTCAACGCTTTGAGCAACAAGAACTTGCTTATGAAGCAAGGGAACAAAGTCTTCAGGCACGAATTACTAGCCAAAAAGTCAGTCTTGCGACCGAAAACCAGATTTTGGCTCAAATTGCTCCCCTTGCGCAAATTGGTGCTATTCAACAAGTCCAGTTATTACAGCAAAAAACAAGAATCCAGCAATTCCAGTCTGACATCGCTCAAAGCCAGGCAAATCTTAGAGAAGTCCAGGCAGAGTTGGTTAAATTACGTCAAGAGTCATTGAAAAACATTAGTGATTTAGAGAGGCAACTTGTTGAAGTTAATAAGGCACTTGAATATGAGATTCTGAGATCTCCTGTTGCCGGTATGGTTTTCTCTTTAAAACCATCGAGCCCTGGTTATGCCGCCCAGGCGAACGAGATTCTTCTGCGTGTCGTTCCTCGTGGCATTCTCGAGGCCAAAGTCTTTTTGTCAACTCAAGATGTTGGTTTTGCAAAGCCTGGTCAAGAGGCGCAGGTTCGTGTCGATGCTTTTCCTTTCACTCAGTTTGGTTCTATTGCTGGCCGTTTGAAAAGTGTGGCTACAGATTCTTTGCCACCAGATGCTCAGAACCCTACTCCTCGATTTCCCGCCTATGTTTCTCTTTCACGCCCATACTTAGAAAAAAATGGTGTTAAGTATCAAGTTGCTTCTGGACAAACGGTATCGGTCAACCTTGTCGTTCGTGATAAGCGAGTGATCACCTTGCTGACAGATGCTATTCAGCGTGCTTTTGATTCACTTCGGTCTATTCGTTCTGCTGCAGGCTGATTAGCGTTCGGTTACTCTTGTCTGCATCTTTTGCTCCAACACATGGCCAATACACCAAATCCCTCTGAGCGCATTCGTGGCTTCATTCAGTGGTTTGAAGGTTTAGATCCCGCTGAGCAGGAGGTTCTCATTGCTCTGGTCTACAAAGAGAAGAAAGTTCGTGATGTCGTTAACTCATTGGCCTCTATGGGCCAGGATCAACGCCAGGAGGTGTTCCAGCGCCTTGGTCTGCCGCAAGAAATGTTATCGCGCATGCCTCCACCGGACCCAGCTTCCATCTCAGACGTTGATGTTGTTTGGGAAGATTGGAATGCTCCTTCCTCCTAAGTATTCCTTGTGCTTTTTTTTGTAGCTTGCTTGCTGGTGTCGAATTAATTGAATAACTGTATTCCTCTACTGTGTGATCATTGCAAGACTCAATTCTAGCATTGTCACTAATAGCCCTTTGTCGCTATTGAGTGCCCTGCTTAGTCGATTATGTCTATGCTTGAGCATGGTGTTAATATTCTCCGCTTCCACAGCTGTTTGCTTGGGCTTCTCAATCCATTCCAGTAGGTTTTGTTTCTCACTGCTGTTAAGTTCCTCGATGCATTTTCGCATTGGTTGTGGTTCAAGACTAACTATTTTGTTGCTCAGCTCTTTCGCGTGATTTTTGAAATCGCTCAGTGAGGGATCGACGTATGAGATATCAAATTTCCTTGAAATCTCATTTTTTGTTTTCCGGGTAAGTTCTTGGATCTCTTTTTCAATATTGACGCGATTTGGAGATGCCGCAGCCTCAAGGCTCATCGGAAGGAGCTGCTTTGCAATGACGTCGATTCTGTCGTTTGTAATCCTCCCTGCAACAATTTCAAGCAGCCCAATCTCTGATTTTCTTTTGAAGATTGTCAGTACTCTTTCGTATCTCCCTACACCAACGATCAGCCAGTCTTTCTGTTGTGCGGTGTTTTTGGTTGCTTTGCGGTTCAGTAAACGTCTGATAATTGATTCAAACCAATTTCCGGTGATTCGATCAATCGCATAAAGTGATCCCCCGCCGAGTATCAGCGTTTCAAGTAGCCCCAGACTGGTTTTATTTTGTCCTTCATCAGCGAATGCTAGAGGTTCGGTTTCTGTTGTTGTTTCATCGGCCTTGGCGAGCTCATCGGCTGTTTCCGCTGGGCCAATTGCATTTGTTAATCCCCCTAGCTCCGCCCATTCCATTACCTCGTTTTGTATTTGCTGAGCTCTGGCCTGTACCAGCTGATTAGGCACTGTTCCGTCTCCCCCGTTACCTATCTCAAGCAATCTATCTATGTCAATATTCTCTTCGTCGCTTGGGATTACCTCATCGATTGGTCCACTTACTTCTTGCGGCGGTGATTCGTTGATCAAGTCATTCCCGCTGTCTGGTAATCCAGTTGCATTTTCATCAGTTATTTCGCTGGGTGATTCTGTTCCGCCTCCACCATCAGCTTCATCGTCAGCGGTTTGATCGCCGCTGCTATCTGCGGGAGCGTCGTTTACGGGAGTGACGTTGAAGGTGATGGTGTTGGCGGATTGAT
>WTGE01000044.1 GCA_011525445.1 Synechococcus sp. CO36386bin_37 | reverse complement strand
ATCTGCACGATTTCAATCCCAGCGATGATGCCATCGCCATCAGCGCTTTACCCCTACTGGATCGCTGGATGTTGCAGCGCACAGCAACCGTCCTCGACCAGATCAGCGAAGCGTTTGAGCGATATGAGTTTTTCCGCTTCTTTCAGCTACTACAGAACTTCTGCGTTGCTGATCTGTCCAACTTTTATCTCGACATTGCCAAAGACCGGCTCTATGTGAGCGCTCCAAACGACCAGCGTCGCCGCAGCTGCCAAACCGTGTTGGCCCTGATCATTGAACGTCTGGCAGCAGCCATCGCCCCAGTGCTGTGCCACATGGCTGAGGACATCTGGCAGAACATTCCTTACCCAACCAAAACAGAATCGGTTTTTCTGAACGGATGGCCCACTGTGCCGGACGCCTGGCGCGATGACAGTCTCAACACTCCGATGCAAGAACTGCGTGCACTGCGAAATGCGGTCAACAAAGTCCTGGAAGAGTGCAGGAGCAAGCGTTCTTTAGGCGCTTCACTAGAAGCAGCGGTACGTCTCGAAGCGCGTACTGAGCCTCTTCAAGAAGCCCTCAACTGGCTTCAACACAATGGTGATCCTGATGTGGATGGTCTCCGTGACTGGCTTCTGGTGTCTCAGTTGCAAATCGGAGGCGAACCTTGGGCTGAATTGCTTGCCAGTGACAACAGCGAACTCGCCCTAGTCGAAATAGCTCCCGCTCGAGGAGAAAAGTGCGAACGCTGCTGGCATTACGAAAGCGATATCGGTCAGCATGCTGAACATCCCAGCTTGTGTGGTCGATGCGTCGCCGTTTTGAATCGTCGTTAACCATGAAACAAAACATTCGAGATCTCGATCACAACTTTTGAGTGCCGATTGTTGGTGACCTTCACGATCCCTCCTCGTTATGACGAATGATCGATGAGCTGCACGTGATCAGCTCCAAAGATTCGGATCCTTGAACGCTTTTGCAGGCATCGGCCCAGCGACCCGCTTCTCTTGTTCTGGATTCAAGGGACCAGTCAAGAGTTCCCCCATTTCAATGACAGCTCCCTTAGGCAACACCGATTGATCAGGATCGAATTGGGTTGGATGGGTCGTGCTGCTGCTGAAACCTCGAAACATCAACACCTCAAGAGCTTCACGATCGCCACCATCTCCAATCACAACCCCCCTCAGACGCAAGACACGATCGGGATGATCGCGACTGATTGCTTCAAGAGCAGGGAGCAAGGAATCAGAACTCACCTGCCACCCTTCCCTGTCGTGGTAGCCGCACAAGCAGCCATTGCAGCAGACCCACGACATACGCGACCAAGGCCACATAACCGATGAAAGCGGCCACCGCCTCACTCCATTGCCCACCAAAGACGAAATCAAAAACACGTTCCGCCACTCGATGCAGACCCTGAGGGCCCTCCAACCAGAACAAGCACTCGGGCCCACTCAGTTGATTCACGCAGCGCAATGCTGTCGCAGACATCACCACTGCAAATACTGCAAATCCGCTGAGCGCCCAGCGCCAAATCCGTACGGTGAATGGAAGAGCACGACCGGAGGGGCTATCGGCCAGTTCCTCGTTGAGATCGACCCAAAACCAAACCGAAAGCAGCATCAGCAAAGGTGCAAGAAAGGCTGTCACGTAACCGATCGGACGCCGATCCGTTAGCAGCAACACACTGATGGGCAAAAGGCTCGCCACTTTCCAATACAGACCCAATAGTCTGACGAGAGCTGGCTCACGCCGAACGCCCGCCCAAATCAGCAAAACGAGCGGAACGCCAAGAGCAAACGTTGCCCCGAGGCGATACGTCAGCCAAACCAAACTGCGATAGGGAAGATCAGGCACCAGGCGGGTTCAACAGGAGCTCATTATCGATGCCTCCGCCCCAGCCCTCAGGATTGGTAATGTCGTTGGCATGGTTCCGTTTAACCCCCTCGATTGGTTCCGAGGTTCCGGAACCCATGCCAAGTGCAGAACTGCACTGAGTAGCAAGGCGTCTTTAGAAGAGGCCACTAAGGATGTCACCAATCAACTTGGCTCTGAAAAAAGTGATTTAGGCCTGATTTTTGTGTCAAGCCACTTCGCAAGTGACTTGCCGCGCCTACTCCCCCTTCTCAAACAGCGACTTCAATCTGACCATTGGGTCGGTTTTGTGGGAGGCGGTGTCATTGGAACGGATCAGGCAGGTCAATCCCAGGAACTGGAACAGAACACAGCCCTCAGCATCACGCTCCTGAACCTCCCTGGCGCCGAGTTGAAGCCTTTTAAGCTCGACACAGCAGCCTTGCCAGATCTTGATGGACCGGTTCAAAACTGGCAGGACTGGGTCAACGTTGACCCAGCTGAAAGTCGATCACTCCTCCTTTTTCTTGATCCCAGCTCAGGAGCCATCAACGACTTGATCAGCGGGCTGGATTACGCCTACCCCAATGCGGCAATTCTCGGGGGGATTGCCGCACCCCACAACGCCTCTCACGGCTCCCTCCTCATTGATAACGAGATTGTGAATGGTGCTGCTGGGATCAGTATTGGTGGCGACTGGTTTCTCGATCCGGTCGTCGCTCAAGGATGCAGACCCATTGGCCCCGTCTTCGCCATTGAACAAGCGCAGCGCAATGTCTTGTTGGAACTCAGCGATGGCGATCGTCGCGACACCCCGGTGGCCTGCTTGCAGCGCGTGCTGGCGGATCTCAATGCAGAGGATAGAGAGCTGGTGCAGCACTCACTTTTTCTCGGCGTCGAACGTCGCAATCTCATGCAGGAATCCCCGAGCGATTTCCTCGTACGCAATCTCATCGGCGTCGACCCACGCAATGGTGCTGTCGCCGTCGCTGAAAGGGTTCGCCCCGGGCAACACGTGCAGTTTCAACTCAGGGAAGCTCAGTCATCAAAGCAGGAAGCACGTCAATTACTAGAAGCCAGCCGTCAACGCTGCCCTTCGCCCACCCCGCTTTGTGGATTTCTATTTGCCTGCCTCGGCCGCGGCAGCGGGCTGTTTGGAGAGGCAAACGGTGACATTTCAATCGCCCGCGAGGTGATGCCCGATCTACCGGTAGCAGGCGCATTTTGCAACGGCGAGATCGGTCCGTTGAGCAACACAACTCACTTGCATGGGTACACCGCATGCTGGGGATTGCTTCGCTACGCCCCACTGAGCACCATCACCGAGGGCTGATGCGTCAGCACGTCAACCCTTTAAGTCGCTTCTTTCAATTGCCCCTTGAGCTACCGGCACCTCACGATCTCTTTGCCGATCCCACCCTTCCAATTCATTTGGATATCGGCTCTGCTCGAGGTTTCTTCCTTCTTGAATTAGCTGCACTGCAACCCCAGCGAAACCACCTTGGAGTTGAGATCCGCCGTCCCCTGGTTGAAGCCGCCCAACGTGATCGCGACCGCTACCGACAACCCAACCTCCACTTTCTGTTCTGCAACGCCAACGTCAGCCTTGCAAGCTGGATGAACGCGTTGAAACCCGACCAGTTACATCTGGTGAGCATTCAGTTCCCCGACCCCTGGTTCAAGCAACGGCATCGCAAACGGCGAGTGCTCCAACCAGCGTTGTTGCACGCCATTGCCTCAGCTCTCAATCCCGGGCGACAACTCTTCCTGCAAAGCGATGTCTTGGCCGTGATCGAACCCATGGTGAGCCTCGTTGAACTGTCTCACTGTTTTGAACGTCCCGAGGCCGATGAACGACCGTGGAAAATCCACAATCCACTCCCCGTAGCCACAGAACGAGAGCGCTATGTCCAAGAGCAAGGGCAACCCACCTATCGCGTAATGTTTGAGCGCACCAACTCAGCTTTGCCTGCGCTCCAGGATCTCGAGACGGCATGGCAGCAGGTTGATAATTCCAATATCGCTGCAATCACATCCCATGGATGAGGCTTCGGCCCCACCCCCACTCTTGATTCGCTGGCAAGGCCGCATTCATGCCAGCGATCAACAACACAGGCGACTGTGCTGGTTGGCAAGTCTGTTGCTGATGGTTCTGCTCGCAGGACTCCCTTTTTTCACTCGCACGGGTTTGGGACTCGTGGTGATGGCCAGTGGAGCACTTTGGATTCTTTGGTCCAGCGTGAATCCACCCCAACGCATCGGTCCGATGAGCGCCTGGGTGCTCCTGTTCCTCGGCATCGCAGCGCTCGCAACTGGATTCTCACCAGTTCCAGCGGCAGCAGCCAAAGGGTTGATCAAACTGATCAGTTACCTCGGTGTCTATGCACTGATGCAACAGCTGCTGGCCTTGCGGCCTGAGTGGTGGGACCGGCTGGTCGCGGCACTCCTCGGGGGTGAGTTAGCCACCAGTGTGATGGCGTTACGTCAGCTCTACGGGCCAACAGAGGAACTAGCCCGATGGGCCGATCCAAACTCGATAACGACAGGGACTATCAGGATCTATGGCCCACTTGGTAATCCAAATTTATTAGCGGGATATCTAATTCCTATTCTGCCCTTAGCACTGATTGCCTTGATTCGCTGGAACAGCTGGGGAGCACGTTTCTATGCAGCAGTTGCGTTGGTCTTGGGCGCAACAGCCACCTTGTTCAGTTACAGCCGCGGTGGCTGGCTCGGCATGATCGCAGCCCTTGGGGTGCTGGTGCTGCTGCTCGTTTTGCGTGCCATTCGCAGCTGGCCAACGTTATGGAGACGACTGGTTCCGATCACGTTGTTGTTGATAGCGAGCGCACTATTGGCCATTGCCGTCACACAAGTGGACCCCATTCGAACCCGGGTTGCAAGCCTGGTCGCCGGACGAGGCGATAGCTCCAACAATTTTCGGATCAACGTATGGCTAGCCGCGATCGAGATGATTCAAGACCGACCCTGGCTCGGCATCGGCCCCGGTAACAATGCCTTCAATGCGATTTATCCGCTGTATCAACAGCCCAAATTCAATGCGCTTAGCGCCTATTCAGTCCCCCTTGAACTGCTTGTGGAGACTGGATTTCCAGGCTTGATCGCAGTCCTCGGCTTAACGGGAACTAGCATTGGTAACGGAATTAGAGCCCTGCGCTCATCAGCTCCCATGGTCCTGCCCTGGCTGGGCTGCGTGGCATCCCTAGCTGGACTGATCATTCAAGGGGCAACCGACACCATTTTCTTCCGACCAGAAGTGCAAATCATCGGTTGGTTCTGCCTGGCAACCCTGGCCCAAATCGAGAGGGTCAAGCCAACCGATTCATGAATCAATCCTGGATTGTGGCTGGCTTTGATGCTGGCCAAACCCATTGCCGCTGCAAACTCAGCCAATGGGTGAATGAAACCTGGCATACCCTTGGAGAAGGAGAGGGCAGCGGCGTCAGCCATCTCGATGCAAGCGGCGGTGAACATCGGTTTGCTGAGGCCATCCGCAGCAGCTTGGAGGCAGCCCTAGCCAGCGGTGTGGACAACCTCAGCGATGTGAACATTGCCGCTGCCGCCATTGGCGCGAGTGGTGTGGAGCAGGGCACCCCACTTCAGTACCGCGCCAGACAACTCCTGGCCGCCACTCTTGAGCTTCCAAAGGAACACTGCATTGCGACGGGCGACGAACGCACCGCTTTGAGAGGTGCTTTTCCGAATGACGCCGGCATTGTGATGATCAGCGGCACCGGGATGATCGTGATCGGACGCAACGACAAAGGACTGGAGCACCGCTGTGGTGGATGGGGATGGCAACTCGACGGAGCAGGCGCAGCCTTCGATCTCGGCCATCAAGGACTGCAGCTCAGTCTGCGGATGGCCGATGGACGATTGCCAGACGAGCCACTCCGAGGTGAATTATGGGAAGCGCTCGGTTGCAGAACTGCAGCTGAAGTCAAGGCTTTTGTCGTCAGGCCGGATTACCAACCAGCTCAGCTCGCACAATTAGCCCCCCTTGTTTCTGCAGCCGCCGACAGGGGCCATGTTCAGGCCATGGGCATTCTCAAGCGCTCCGCAGAGGCCCTTGCTGAAGCAGCTGAAGCGGTGGCCTCTGCCCTAGGTCTGACTCAGCCCGTGCTCTGCCCCAGAGGGGGGGCGCTGTTAAATCTCAGCTCACTTCAACAGTCTGTGCAGACCTCACTCGCCCAACGCCAAGTTGAATCACGCTGGGAGATGCGCCAGGGAGATGCCTGTGATGGAGCCTTGATGCTGGCCCTTGATCTTCTAATGAAGTGATCTTCTGATCAAGCCGCATTGAGATGCTGATCTGCCGCCTTCGCCAAGCGAGATGTCCAGTGATCAACAACCGCTTGATCAGAGGCTTCAACCATCACGCGCAGAAGTGGCTCTGTGCCACTCGCGCGGACAAGAACTCGACCGTCAGCAGCCATTGAAGCTTCAGCCTCTTGAACCAGAGCATAGAGAGGTCCACAGTCCGCCCAGGCCTTGCGGAGGATGCGATCTTCAACGCGCACATTCACCAGCTTCTGGGGATAGGCCCGAAAACTTTGATCCACCCACTCAGCCAGAGACAGCTGCTGGGCGTTGCACAGGCTGGCGAGTTGCAATGCAGTCAACACGCCATCTCCAGCCAAGCCATGGGAGGACGAGAGGATATGCCCTGACTGTTCCCCGCCGAGGGCAGCTCCAGTGCTCACCATGGCCGCGTGCACGTGCTGGTCACCTACCGGGGTCCTCTCCAGCAAACCGCCACGCGCTTGCCAAGCACGCTCAAATCCCAAATTGGACATCACAGTTGCCACCAAGCGCTGCTCAGGCAGCAGCCCCTGCTCCTTCAATGATGAACCCCAAAGGTACAGAACGTGGTCTCCATCCACGATTCGTCCTTGACCATCGACAGCCAACATCCGATCCGCATCGCCGTCAAAGGCAAAACCCATCGCCGCTCCTTTTTCCATTACGGCACGGCGCAGTGGCTCTAGATGGGTAGACCCGCTATTCACATTGATCCGGGTTCCATCCGGTTCACCATGAAGAACCGTGAGATCTGCTCCAAGAGCTGAAAACACGTGAGCTCCGCATGCTGTTGCCGACCCCCAGCAGAGGTCCAAAACGATGGGAACACCATCGAGGCGAAGTGGCCCGACGCTTGACAACAAACTCGCTCGGTAATCATCCAGGAGTTCAGGGCGATGGTGGGAATAACCGGAAGCCGCCAGTTCCAATGCCGAATCATTCTCACCGCAAAGGCCTGCTTCAATGGCCAGTTGACGCTCTGGAGACACTTTGCTGCCGCTGGCCCCAAACACCTTGATCCCGTTGTCCTCAGGTGGGTTATGGCTGGCCGAAACCATCAAGCCGCCAGCAGCTGAATAGCGGCGAATCAATCCTGGCACTGCCGGTGTGGGGCATAGCCCCAATGTCCAAACCTCACGACCAGCAGCTGTTAATCCAGCGGTCAAGGCGGCGACCAGCATGCTGCCACTGCTGCGTGAATCCATGCCAATCAGTACTGGACCATCCGCTTGAAGGACCTGTCCACACCAAAACCCAACTTGCAGGGCTAAAGCAGGAGTGAGCATGGTGTCGACCCGACCACGCAATCCGTCTGTCCCAAAACTGATCTGAGATGGCTTCGGGAGTTGCCCCAACGGATGGATGGTGGCTGCAGGCATAACGAGTCAATTCCGACCCCAACTTTAAAAAGAATCAGTGAATCAGAGCCTCAGACAACAACACCTGGTATAAAAAACAGCATA
>WTGE01000131.1 GCA_011525445.1 Synechococcus sp. CO36386bin_37 | reverse complement strand
GAATTAATGCTATCGTTATAGCGTAGCTTTGCTTTCAAATTGGCTGTAGAGGTCCGACTGATTTCAATGAGATTTTCTGAAAGGATTTGCAACATCAAAAGATGGATGACCCTACTATTTTGATAGTAATTATGTTGATCATGTGGATTTCTAATGCGGAAAACAAGTTCAAAAATAAATCTTATCCAGGATGATTTTCAGGTAAAATTGCCTAGATTCCCGCTATTCCATATAGATCATTGACCCCCATTCCTTGCAGTGGTTTATGTCTAATTGTTTCATGTATGTCAATCACTTTTTTCAGCGCTAAACTTATTTGGTTTGTGAATATAATTACCAATCCAACCAACTATGAACATCCAATTAAGAAGGTCTTTTTGCCTGCTCATTGTTGGTCTGCTAACTGCTTGCTCTAGAAACGGCTTTGTATATTCAACAAGTTATGGTCCAGTGACTGATGAGATCATTTCTCACATTGAAGAATCAAATCCAATCATTGTTGTTCCTGGCATTGGTGGATCAAGTTTAGTTGATATAAGCAATGGTAAGCCAGCATGGGGTTCCTATGGTTATACAAGTTATTGGCCAGCAACTGAAAAAGATAATAAATTACTGGCTTTTCCTTGGGTCAATGAAGACGATGAATCAGGAAAAAATCGGTATAAGGTAAAACCATTCTCAATGCTGAATAAGGTAGCGATTAATTTAATTCCTTTCGTGTCAGTCGATCTTGCAATCTACTCAACTATTGTTAAATCGCTCGAAAAATCAGGATATGTTCGATATAAAAACATGTTTAAAAGTGACTTGTCTGAATCAGGATCAAAACCTCCTTTGTTCGAATTTGCTTATGATTGGCGAAAGTCCAATGCTGATAATGCCAAGGAGCTGCACAGATTTGTAGAGGCAAAATCAAATGCACTTCAATCTCAAAAATCCAATTTTGGAAACCGTAAATTTAATATCGTATGTCATTCAATGGGTTGTCTAGTTGCGCGATATTATCTTCGATATGGTGAGCAGGGTTTGGGATCAGAATCAACGCCCCCAAATCTGGATTGGCGCGGTAGTCATAGAATTGAAAATATCATTATGGTTGCTCCTCCTAACAGAGGTTCAATCGAAGCCCTTACCAATCTTGTTGAGGGCTTCCATCCGCATAAAATAAAGTGGTTAAAGTATCCGCCAGCAGTTCTCGGCACAATGCCGTCTATGTACGAGCTGTTGGCTTCCAAAGATATTATTGACGTATCAAATCAAAATGGAGAAAGACTTAGTCTATTGGATCCAAGCCTTTGGCAAACAATGAATTGGGGATTGTCTGATCCTAAGCAAAAATCAATTCTAAATCAAATAGCATCTGAAATCACCACCAACCAAAATCCTTCTGCGCAAGCGAAAATTCTTCAAGCAAAGCTTTTGCATCAAGCAAAATTGTTTCATTCGCGCTTAGATCTCGAAAGCAAGTCACCATCAGGCTTAGGTTTTTATCTTTTTGCTGGATTAGGTCAACCCACCGGAGCTGGATTAGTCGTTAACACAGAGACAAAGACATGGTCTGTGAAGCGTTCAAATGCTGGAGACGGTGCGGTTTTGAGAGCAAGTGCGTACGCAATCAAAAATACTGAGAAGCCTGATGAAGGATCAATTATTCCTTGGGATAATGTGATCTATTTTAATTCAGATCATATGAACTTAGTCCAGAATAACGACTTTTTTGCAAATTTGTATGATGTATTGATCTGGCGAGAAAAGCTTTAATTTGTTTGACTGGAAATCTTGATTGCCTTGAAAAATTAGCATCTTCTTCCCGTTTATCGCTTAGCGTCGTGTTTTATGAACGTCAAATTTTAGTACCATATGAAATGCATTCAATGCCTTTCTGATCAATATCTTTTAGAATGTTTCTTTGTTCTTTCTCAAGAGAAGATAATTCTGTCTGCCAACAATGATAAAAATAATCGTGTCCACGCCGAGACAAAAGCTGATGTGATTTTTTAGCGGGACCTTCCAAGTTTTACTTAAAAAATGTGCATGAACTCTTTGATGTGAATTGCTGATATCGATGTAAGGGGATATCAGTGTTCTTAAAAAGTTTTAAAACAAGGGGCAATTGATCGATCGCCCCTCACTCATTGCAAGAGACCTGATTCCTGGGTGGGTCCCTGATTTAACCGCGCAATCGATCCAGCACGGAACGATCTTCCAGGGTGCTGGTGTCACCAGTCACCTCTTCACCAGCGGCGAGAGCACGCAGAATGCGGCGCATGATCTTGCCACTGCGGGTTTTCGGCAGTGCATCGCTGCAGCGGATTTCGTCGGGCCTGGCAATCGCACCGATTTCCTTGCCCACATGAGCGCGCAGCTCAGAAACCAGGTCTGCGTTGGATTCTCGACCTACCTCAAGAGTGACGAAGGCAACAATTCCCTCGCCTTTGAGATCATCGGGTCGTCCGACCACCGCTGCTTCGGCCACAGCAGGATGACTGACCAGAGCCGACTCGATTTCCATCGTGCCGAGTCGATGACCGGAGACGTTGATCACGTCATCGACACGACCCATGACCCAGAAATACCCATCGGAATCTTTTCTTGCTCCATCCCCCGCGAAATACAGATGTGAGCCATCGGATGGGCGAATGGCTTCCCAATAGCTTTCCCGAAAACGCTGGGGATTGCCATGAACGGTGCGCATCATTCCAGGCCATGGTGCTCGAACTGCGAGGTAGCCCCCTTCGTTCGGTGCACAGCTGTTGCCTTCCGCGTCGATGATGTCTGCCTGGATTCCAGGCAACGGCAACGTTGCTGAGCCAGGTTTGGTGGGGGTGGCTCCTGGCAGTGGGCTGATCATCACGCCACCGGTTTCGGTCTGCCACCAGGTATCGACGATCGGGCAGCGTCCTCCTCCCACCACATCGCGATACCACATCCAGGCCTCCGGGTTGATCGGCTCACCCACGGTGCCGAGCAGGCGAAGGCTGCTCATGTCGTATTGATCGGGTACCGATCGGCCACTTCTCATGAAGGCACGTATCGCCGTTGGAGCTGTGTAGAAAATACTGATCCTGTGTTTTTGGATCAATTCCCAGAAGGCCCCAGGCTTCGAAGGGCGTGGAGCTCCCTCATACATCACAGTGGTGGAACCGTTGGAGAGAGGTCCGTAGACGATGTAACTGTGTCCTGTGATCCATCCCACATCCGCTGTGCACCAGTACACATCGTCATCGCGGATATCGAAAATCCATTGGAAGGTGAGATGGGCCCAGAGGTTGTAACCCGCGGTCGTGTGAACAACGCCTTTGGGTTTCCCTGTGGATCCAGAGGTGTAGAGCACAAATAACCTGTCTTCACTGGCCATCGGTTCAGCGGCACAATCGTCCGATTGCTGGGGCACAAGCTCGTGCCACCACAGATCCCGTCCGTCCACCATCTCAGTGGCTTGATTGGTGCGTTTCACCACGAGCACGGATTGCACCGTTGGACATGCACCATCGGCTAACGCCTGATTGACGGCAGGTTTGAGAGACACAGGTTTGTCTTTACGAAACCCTCCATCGGCCGTGATCACGGCTTTGACGTCACCGTCGATCAGCCGATCACGCAACGCTTCCGCCGAAAATCCGCCGAACACCACGGAGTGCGGTGCGCCAATCCGCGCGCAAGCCAGCATGGCGATGGCGGCCTCAGGGATCATCGGCATGTAAAGGGCCACCAGATCGCCTTTGCCCACTCCCATGGCCTTGAGGGCATTGGCCGCACGGCACACCTCAGCATGCAGCTGTTTGTAGGTGAATTCGCGAACATCGCCAGGCTCACCTTCCCAAATCAGGGCTGTTTTGTTGGCTTTGTCTCCTTGTAAGTGTCGGTCAAGACAGTTGTACGAGAGATTCGTTGTGCCACCTTCAAACCAGCGAGCGAAGGGTGGGTTGCTCCAGTCGAGCACGGTTTGGAAAGGCTCGAACCAGTGCAGTTCACGACGGGCAGCCTCACCCCAGAAGTTGTCAGGATCGGCCTTCGCTGCATCGGCCAGAGCGCGATAGGACTCCATGCCCGAAACTCGTGCATCCCTGGCGAGATCGGCGGGTGGATCAAAGACCCGCACCTCTTGAAGCACGCTCTTAATGGTGGAACCCTCGCTCATCGCCTGTTGTTCAAATGCATTGACAACAGAACACTATCGGCGGCTTCAACGTCCTGACCAAGTGCGTAGTCAGAATCCACAGAAGAGTGAAAAGGCAACATGTCCAAGGCTGGAAGGCTGTCAGCACCCAAAGCCTGTCTATTTGATCTTGATGGACTGTTGATTGATTCCGAGCCTCTGCAGGCCATGGCTTGGAAGGAAGCCACAGAGCAGTTTCATGCAACGCTTACCACCGAACAACTGAGACAGCTCAAGGGGCGTCGTCGAGACGAGAACGCCAGGCTGGTGAGTGCGTGGCTGGACGATTCGGTGACGCCTCAACAACTGCTGACCGCGCGGGAGCCCATCTCAAAGCGTCTCGTTGCTGATGCCCCAGCTATGCCAGGAGCTGAGCAGTTGATTCGCTTCTGCAACTCACGGCGCTTGCCCATGGTTCTGGTGACCAGCAGCACCCAGGATTCGTTGGTCTATAAAACAGCCGGCCATCCTTGGTTGCAGTTGATTGAACGCCGCGTGACTGGTGATGATCCCGAACTTCGGGCTGGTAAACCAGCACCAGATCCCTATCTGCTCGCCATACAACGCTTGGATGTCCAGGGTCACGATTGCTGGGCTTTTGAGGATTCACTCGCTGGTTGCGAGTCGGCCCTCAAGGCTGGATGCTGGGTCTGGCAACTGATGGATTCGGCGTGGGAACCCAGCAACCAAGAATCCAACCACTTGATTCACAGAAAACTCACCCGAATTTCAACGCTCATGGAAGGGGAGAACCAACTCAGAAACAGTTTCTGATAAGTCTCAATAAAGACGGCTCAGAACAAAATCCGGGAGTTCGAGCAGTGCGGTGCGCGAGGGTGAATCAGGCAACCATTGCAGGGATTCTTTTGCCTCTCGAGCGAAGGTTTTGGCCAGCTCCCTGGTGCGAGGAATGGCGTCCGATTCACGAACCAGAGTCAGGGCATTCTCGAGATCACCCTGACCGCTGAATTCACGTTCAATCAAACCGGAAAGAGCGGGGCGCTCCTCCAGTGCATAGAGAGCAGGTGCGGTGAGGTATCCACTGCTGAGATCACTTGCTGCTGGTTTTCCAAGCTGTTGATCACTTCCCGTGAAATCGAGAATGTCGTCGACCACTTGAAAGGCGAGGCCCAGTTGACGTCCGTAGTGGTAGAGGGACTCAAGTTGTGGTTCCGTCAAGTCGCTCAGAACTCCGGCAGCCTTTGCACTGTTCGCAATTAGAGATGCTGTTTTGCAATAACTCTTTTCGAAGTAAGTTTCGAAGGATTGGCCCGTATCGAAGCGGAATAAACCCTGCTTTACTTCTCCATCGGCGAGATCCATGATCACACGACTGAGCAGCTTGACGACGTCCAGATGATCGAGATTGGCCAGATGCCAGCTCGCCTGAGCAAACAAGAAGTCACCGGCGAGGACAGCAACCCGGTAATTGAATCGACTGTGGACCGTCTCGACGCCTCGACGGGTGGAAGCCTCGTCCACAACATCATCGTGAACAAGCGAGGCGGTGTGAATCATCTCGGTGATTTCCGCGAGGCGACGGTGGCGTGAACTCAATTCGCCGTCAGCGGACAGCGCTCTTGAGATCAACAGAACAATTCCAGGACGGAGACGCTTGCCTCCTGCACTGAAAAGATGTTCAGCGGCAGCCTGAAGAATTGGATGCCCAGCCCCTATGAGACTGCGAAGATCGCTCAGCAGAATCTCGAGATCTGCCTCGACCGGCTGCAGCAACTCGGTGACGGTGGCCATGGATCCCCTCGTTGCGTCGATCCTAGGGAATGCAGCCCTATGGCTGCAGATTCACCAGCTCAACGCAGGGTCTCTGCCCAAGCCACGGGGTTGCTCGTTCTGCGAATCCAACGGCATCTTTGGTGACGTAAATCTGAGAGGTTTCAAGCGATACAGGTTGATCATGCCCTCCGGGCACCGGAGCTCCCAGAAAGGCATCCAGTTGAGATGCGACCGCAACAGCTGGGTCAATCAGACGTATGTGAGGAGGCAATACCTGGGCCAGAAGGGGAATCAGCATCGGGTAATGAGTGCAGCCGAGCACGATGGATTCGACAGAAGCTTCCAGCAGAGGCTGCAAGTACTGCACTGCAGCTCGACGCAGCTCATCAGAGTGCAGATCACCCGCTTCGATCAGCGGGACAAAGTCAGGGCAGGCCTGTTGCACCACCAAGGTTCCTGGATGCAATGCCTCAATGCTTTCCCGGTATGCCCCGGAGGCCACTGTTGCCGGCGTGGCAAGAACCCCAACACGCGATTCCTGCACCATCGCGGCGGCCGCTCCGATCAGTCCCACAACGGGAACACCAGCCTGTCCTTCAGAGACGTCTCTGGCCAGAGCGTTGGTGGTGTTGCATGCCATCACAACGGTTGAGACCATCTGGGATCGCAACCAGGCCACAACTTCAGCAGCAATCGAGCGAATTTCGGAGGGCGATCGACTGCCGTAGGGAACACGTGCGGTATCACCCAGATAGATCATTGGTACGGCACCGTGCCGTTCCAGCACACGGCGCAGGACGGTGAGACCCCCGAGGCCACTGTCAAACAACCCGAGACGAATCGTCAACGCACTCCTTTGAGGTAATCAAGAATTCCGGTGGCAATCGCGAGGGCAAGTCGTTTTCGGTGTGCAGCGCTCGCCAATCGTGGGGAATCGATGTCTCCGGTGACGAATCCCATCTCCACAAGAGCTGCAGGCATTGTGGTTCGTCTGATCACAAAAAATCGACCCCGCTTCACGCCCCGGTTGGGACTTCCTGGGGACACGTTTAGCATTTGCTGTTGCAGATAAGCGGCGAGACGCGCCGATCGAGTGCCAGAGAAGAAGAATGTCTCAATGCCATTCACATCCGGTCTGGACATGCTGATGGCATTGGCATGAATGCTCACGAAGGCGTTGGCGCCGACACGGTTGGCCATGGAGACCCGGGGTGGCAGATCCACATCCACTTCGGCCGTTCGCGTCAGGACGACTTGAACACCCTTGGCCTCCAGTAAGCGAGCAACCTGGAGAGAGATATCCAGGACGATCTCACTTTCGCGGATGCCCCTGATCCCAACGGCTCCTGGGTCGGGCCCCCCGTGTCCTGGATCGATCACAACCCTGTATTTGCCTCGAGTGACATTGGGTAATCCCGCCGCGTTGACGGGGGTGCGGCTGGGTGTGATTCGCAATCCAGTGCCCCAGTTTCCCGCGGCCGCACGGTTGAGATCTCCTTCCCCGATCGGTCTCAATCCAGCCGTCGGCAGACCCTCAAAGCTGAGCCTCCAGCGATTGGCTGCCGTGCCGATGAGCTTCAACCGGCTGGGATCGAGGTTGATTCCTGGCTGAAACTCCACGACCAGACGGGTTTGCCCCGGGCTGGGTTTGCCGAGACGAACCTCGCGAACGGGACCGGATCCCCTGAGGCTTCTGGGGCGACTGAGCTCGCCGGGAAAATCGACCCAGACCCGAGG
>WTGE01000359.1 GCA_011525445.1 Synechococcus sp. CO36386bin_37 | reverse complement strand
GAGTACTTCCTTGTCCTCAGGCCAAAAGACCGTAAAACCGCGATTCTGAAACTGAGCATTTCCATACCTGACTATTTCGATGCACGCATCAATCCGAACAAGTTGAAGCTTTGCAAAATGAAGAAGGGTGGGATGCTCTCGAGGAGTCGTTGCGAGAAAGTGCTTCCGGCTGTCTTTGAAGTGAATGAGGGTCAAACAGCCATTGAGGTCTTCCCTGAAACACCTATTCCCACTGAAGACACCTATGCCGTGTCGATGACGATTTTCAACCCTAGTCAAAGCGGCATGTTCCAGCTGAATGCGCTGGCTCAGGCCCCGGGAGATGTTCCTGTTGCTGGCTATTTAGGGAGCTGGAATTTCAGTATCGATTAAGCACTGACTGATAAACTGCCTTTTCTCTTAGCAGGCTGGGCGCCTTAGATCATCCATGACGAAGCGAACTCTCGGTGGCACCAGCCGAAAGCGCAAGCGCGTTTCTGGCTTCCGTGTACGCATGCGATCTCACACCGGTAGACGCGTGATCAGGACTCGTCGCAAGAGGGGACGCAGTCGCCTTGCCGTTTAGAGCACTGAACAAAGAGTTGATCCTGAGTTCTGATTGGAGTTCGGATAAATTTCTATGGTTCTGCCTGTAGCCATGCGATTGCGTGGTCACCGCTGCTTTGATTACTTGCACCGCAAAGGTCAACGTTTCCACGGAACGTTTATGACTTTGAGGAAGGTATCCGCGATGCCGAAGCTCTTAAAGCAGGCTGTCCGTCCTGTTGAGGGTCACACCGAAAATTCTGTTTGCCGTTGTGCTGTTGTGATCAGCAGCAAAGTGAGCAAGCGGGCTGTAATTCGCAACCGGTTGAGACGACGACTGCATGATCATTTACGTCAACATTTTGAGCGGTCTTGCCAGCATGCAAACACTTGGATCTTGATCAGCCTGAAACCAGGTGTCGAGATCAAGCTTTCTCCAATGCTGGAAGAATGCGACAGATTGCTCCAACTAGCGGGGTACTAAACCGATGCCTACATCCATCCAAGAAGAGACCTTTTATGAAGGGGGGCCATCACGCGGCGACTTGATTTTCAACTTGCTGCTTGGACTCACCTTAATCGGGTTGCCATTCGCCATTGGAGCGGTCGTTCGCGCTGTCTGGTTGCGTTTCAACATCACCAGTCGGCGCATCTCTGTCTCAGGTGGTTGGATGGGTCGCGATCGCTCTCAGGTGGTCTACAGCCAGATTCGCGAGGTTCGAAGTGTCTCGCGTGGGTTCGGGGCTTGGGGCGACATGGTTTTGGTTCTGACAGACGGATCACGTCTTGAGCTCCGATCGGTGCCTCGGTTCCGGGAACTTGAGGCCTACATCGAAGAACGCGTCCAAGCCCGTCGTGAAGCCTCAGGCGCGAAGGATGTGGAGAACAAAGGCTTTGCAGCCTGATCGCTTCCTTTCACTAGGCAAAAACACCACACAAGCCCCTGTGCTGTTGCACACTGGCAACAACATCCATCAATCACTCGGAACTCCATCGTGATCGGGTACATCTCCGACAATCTGCTGCTTCCAATTCTGGATTTTTTCTATGGATTGGTTCCCAGTTATGGCCTGGCGATCGTGGCTCTCACGGTGGTAATCCGTCTGGCCTTATTCCCCCTGAGTGCTGGTTCGATACGCAGCGCTAGGCGCATGCGAATCGCACAGCCGGTGATGCAGAAACGTCAGGCTGAGATCAAAGCTCGTTATGCAAACGACCCTCAAAAGCAGCAGGCCGAACTCGGCAAGTTGATGAAGGAGTTCGGCAGCCCTTTGGCGGGCTGTTTGCCTCTGCTCGTTCAGATGCCGATCCTTTTCGCACTGTTTGCGACCTTGCGAGGATCACCGTTTGCGGATGTCCCCTATACCCTCAACATCAAGGTTTTGCCTGCGGATCAAATCGCTGCCGTTGAGCCAAAGCCATTCACAAGTGCAAGTCACTCGATTTTTATCACCGAAACCAATCACGTTCCCATCGTCGCAAGTCTTCCTGGTGGTACCAAGATCGGGAAAGGCGATAGCGTGTCAATCCAGCTCGAAACCCGTGCGGGTGAAAACTTTAAAAATGTGATTGCAGGGGTAGATGACGGTCAAAGATTCCTCCCGACATGGACGGTGACCAAGGGAGAAGGGATCGTCAGTGTCAGCGAATCGGGAACAATTAATGCCATTTCAACCGGTGACGCAACGGTTGAAGGCAAAATCCCCGGCTTAGCTGCGCGAAGTGGCTTTTTGTTCATCAAAGCCCTCGGCCAAGTGGGTTTCTATACCGAGGGTGCAATTAATTGGGATATCGCAATTCTGGTCGGAGCCTTTGGACTGAGTTTGTTCGCGTCACAGCTGCTATCTGGCATGGGAATGCCTGCAAATCCTCAGCAGTCCACGGCTAACAAGATCACTCCGGTCATGATCACGGGAATGTTTTTGTTCTTCCCACTTCCTGCAGGGGTTTTGCTGTACATGGTGATCGCCAACATCTTTCAGGCGTTTCAAACTTTCCTGCTCACACGCGAGGCTCTTCCGGACAATCTTCAGACGATCCTTGATGCCCAGATGTCGCAGCAATCTCAGTCAGCGGCTGCAGCCAATGCTTCTGGTGGATTGGCATCCGGGCGGTTGCCGTTTGAACCCAAGGGCGGAAACAAATGATCCCTGGGCTCGAGCCCGTTCAGATTCGCGAGCTTCAGGCTCTCGGAGCTCCCCGAGACTGGGAATTCGAGGGCCATCTCGATGCGCTCCCAACCCTGACACCGGTTCGTGGCCAGCTGCAGGTTGAGCATCGCGGAAACCTGCTCGAGGTGTCAGGCGAGGCTCATACCATTATTTGTCTGTGCTGTGATCGCTGTCTAAACCAATTCAACCGCACACTATCCACAAGCGCCAACGAGTTGATCTGGCTAGGGGAGAGGGACGCTTCTGAGTCCATGGCCGAGCAAGGCCTTGACATGGACGCATTGGATGGACTTGTTGAGTGTCTGGACCCTCGAAGCAGCTTTGAACCGGAGCAGTGGATTTTTGAACATTTGAGTCTTCAATTGCCAGCGGTCAACTTTTGCGGGGATGGCTGTCCAGGAATGCCCCGGGTGCCTAATCCGGTGGAGTCCTCTTTGACTCAACCGGTCACCGATCCACGATGGGCAGCCCTTCTGAGCTTGCGCTCTGATGGAGGAGAGGGTTCGGAGGTGCCAAATGAGTGAACAGTGGGCACAACAACTCGATCTCTTGATCCGTGCCGGGACTCCTGTCATCTGGATTCGCAGCCATGAGGAGGAACGCGTTGAATCTCTGCTGCGTCAGGCAACTGAACGACTATCCGGTCGACGTTTCGCATCCTGGGATTTCGTCAGCGGTCTCTCGGGTGTTCTTGGAGCCGAGACTCTGGGTGCCCGGCAGCCCATGGTCGTGCTGCAGTGGTTACAAGATCTGGATGGAAATAGTCCTACCTTGCTCCTGTTGAAGGATGTTCATCGCTTCTGCGATGACCCAGGGGTTGCTCGGATGCTCCGAAATCTCACAATCCTTTTGCGCGGTAGTCTCCACACTCTCGTACTCGGTTGTGGTAGTTGGACGCCACCACCAGATTTGGAAGAGTCCCTCACCCTCCTCGACTTACCCCTGCCTCAGGAACAGGAATTGAAAACCCTGTTGAGCAACATCTCCAAGGCATCTGGATCGCCCCTTTCGAGCGAGGTTCTTGAGGAGTTAACCCATGCTTGCTGCGGATTGAGCGAATCTCGGGTACGGCATGTTGCTGCAAAGGCTCTGGCACAACGGGGTGAGCTTGGCAGGCAGGATCTTGCTGATGTGTTGGAGGAGAAACGACTTGCACTGGCTCGCAGCGAAGTTCTGGAGTTTTGTCGCACGGATGCAACTCCTGAGGACATTGGTGGGCTAGAGGCTTTGAAGCAATGGTTAGAGCAGCGTCATCGTGCTTTCAGCGACGATGCACGGAGATTTGGCTTGCCCCTTCCGAGGGGTGTGCTCTTGGTGGGTCCCCAGGGAACGGGTAAATCGCTCACAGCCCGGGTGATCGCCCACAGCTGGTCGATGCCACTTCTGCGCTTGGATGTTGGACGTCTCTTTGCCGGCCTTGTTGGTGCCAGCGAAGCCCGTACACGAGAGATGATTCAACGGGCTGAAGCAATGGCTCCATGCGTGCTGTGGATCGATGAGATCGATAAGGGCTTCGGCAGTGATGCCAGAAGCGATGGTGGGACCAGTCAGCGGGTCCTGGCCACCGTCCTGACCTGGATGGCAGAAAAAACATCTCCGGTTTTTGTTGTGGCGACTGCGAACGGAGTGGAGCGTCTGCCAGCTGAACTTCTGCGGAAGGGACGTTTTGATGAGATTTTTCTGCTGGATATGCCAGAGCGTTCTGAACGTCAGAGCATCATGAAACTGCATATCAAACGCCGTCGTCCTGGTCTCATTCTTCCTGTGGAGACGGTTGTCGATCGCACGGATGGTTATTCCGGTGCGGAGCTAGAGCAAATTGTCATTGAGGCGATGCACCTGGCTTTTGCTGAAGGTCGAGAACTGGCTGAAGCCGATTTGATCCAAGCCGCTTCTCAATTGGTGCCTCTTTCGAGGACTGCCAAGGAACAACTGGAGGGCCTTAAGCAATGGGCCAGCAGTGGCAGAGCTCGACCGGCTTCATTGCGACTGGTAACGAACCCTGACAGGGCGTAACAAAGCAGGGGGAGATGTCCAGACATGGTTTGTGGAGGTCCGTATGTTTCGCCAATGTCGTGATTTTTTCGTGAATCGTTCCTCCGATCTCACCACCCAACTCGCTGCTGCCTGTCTTGGTGCGGGTGTGATCACCACCGTTGCGGTCGCACAGGGGCAGAACCCACTGACAGCGCTCGGCATCACGCTGTTCTCCGCTGTTGCCGCGGTCATGGTGGGTCAAGTTCTCTGAGCTGTCTCTCAGGACATTCATCACTGCTGTCAAACAGACACGTAGGCTGCCCAGCCATCCCCTTTAAGAAGTTCCGTGCTTGACCAGCGCCTGGTGCGTGATAACCCCGAACTGATCTCCCGCGAGCTGGGGCGCCGGGGGATGAGTGTTGATCTCAAAGGTCTACAGCTGATCGCAAAGCAGCAACGAGATCTTCAGGAGCAAAGAAGCAGTCTTCAAGCTGAGGGCAATCGGATTGGTAAAGAAGTTGGCCAGCTCATCCAAAGTGGAGCTGACCCAAAGGGCAATGAAGTTGCTTCACTGCGCTCAAGAGGCAATCAAATCAAGCAGAAAGTTGCCCACCTTGAGGATGAGGAAAAGCAACTCACCGTCCAACTTCGGGAAAGGCTTCTCAGTTACCCAAATCTGCCGTCAGAGGCCTGTCCAGACGGCCAGAGCGAAGCCGACAACAAAGAGATTCGTCGCTGGGGCGATCCTCGCGTTCAAGACGAACTCCTCGAGCACTGGCAAATTGCAGAACGGCTTCGCCTGCTTGATACCGAGCGCTCCGTGAGAATTGCCCAAAGTCGTTTTGTCACCTTGTTTGGACAGGGCGCACGGCTTGAGAGAGCTCTGATCAATTTCATGCTTGACCTGCATATAAGCAAGGGATATACCGAAGTCCTGCCTCCAGTTCTTGTCAATAGCGCAAGCCTGAAAGGCTCCGGTCAACTTCCAAAATTTGCTGAGGAAAGTTTCCGCTGTGCTGATGATGACCTTTGGTTGACGCCAACTGCAGAGGTCCCTCTTACGTCGCTTCATCGGGATGAAATCATTCCTTCTGAGTCATTGCCTCTGCGTTATGTGGCTTATAGCCCCTGTTTCCGCAGGGAGGCAGGAAGCTATGGACGTGACACTCGCGGTTTGATTCGCCTGCATCAATTCAACAAAGTTGAGCTTTATTGGTTCGTGCATCCCGAGAGCTCTGAGGAGGCTCATGCTCAGATCACTGCTGATGCTGAGGCCGTGCTTCAAGCTCTGGAACTTCCTTATCGGGTGTTAGAGCTTTGTACTGGAGATCTTGGCTTTTCAGCCGCTCGTACCTACGACCTTGAGGTGTGGTTGGCGGGTGCTGGTGCTTATCGAGAAATCTCAAGTTGCAGTGTGTGCTCGGATTTTCAAGCACGACGCTCTTCCATTCGCACGAAAGAGGGCAAAGCGACCCGCTTGGTACATACGCTCAATGGCAGCGGTCTGGCGATTGGTCGCACGATGGCTGCGCTGCTGGAGAACGGGCAGCAGCCTGATGGCACCGTGAACTTGCCTAAAGCACTTGTTCCTTACTTCGGTTGCGATCATCTCAAGCCAGAATGACCGGATTAACGCTTCCTCTATGAACGTTCTGGCAGCACTATTGGTCCTGGGGCTGCTGATCGTGATCCATGAGGCTGGTCACTTTCTTGCTGCTCGATTTCAGGGGATCCGAGTGAACGGGTTCTCGATTGGATTTGGACCAGCTCTTTGGAAACTTGAGCGGGGTGGGGTGACTTATGCCGTGCGCGTCCTTCCCCTGGGAGGATTTGTTTCCTTTCCCGATGACGATGAAGACAGCCTGATCGCTCCTGAAGATCCAGATCTGCTTCGCAACCGTCCAATCCCCCAGAGAGTTCTTGTGATCAGCGCTGGGGTCCTTGCCAACTTGCTGCTTGCCTGGCTTGTTCTTGTTGGACACACCGCATGGGTGGGGGTCCCTGGCGACCCTAATCCAGGAGTGATGGTGGTGGCGGTTCAGAAGGGAGAACCTGCTCAACAAGCCGGAATTCAACCCGGTGATCAGATCTTGAGCATTGATGGTGTGTTGTTGGGACTCGGGGAGAAGGCTGTTCATGATGCTGTGACTCCTGTCCGTGAGAACGCCTCAACAGTGCTTTCACTCGAAGTGCAACGTGATGGGTTGGTTCATTCCATCCAACTCACCCCAGAGAACCATCAGGGTCAGGGACGCATTGGTGCTCAACTCCAAGCTAATTACAGCGGTACGACTCGCCCCGTCCATGGTTTGGGAGAGGCCATGGGAAGCGGATCGGAGCAATTCAGTGGACTCTTGCGACGGACGGTTTCGGGGTATGGAGCCTTGTTCACTGATTTTGGAAGTACAGCCCAGCAGGTCAGTGGTCCGGTGAAGATTGTTGAAATGGGTGCCCAGCTTTCAAGTCAGGGAGGGAGTGGCCTGGCTCTGTTCATGGCGTTGATTTCGATCAATCTCGCTGTGTTGAACGCGCTCCCTCTCCCTCTTCTTGACGGCGGACAGTTGGTTTTTATTCTGTTGGAGGGCCTTCGCGGGAGACCTATCCCAGAGCGTTTCCAGTTGATCGTGATGCAATCGAGCTTCTTGCTCGTGGTTGGATTAAGTGTTTTGTTGATAGTTCGAGACACAAGTCAACTCACTGTGGTTCAGCGCTTGTTGGGACAGTGAACAGATAGGATGATTCGGCTCAATGTCTGATGTGACACGCTGAATGGCTAAGAAGTCAATGATTGCCCGCGACGTCAAGCGGAAAAAGATAGTTGCACGCTTTTCAGACAAGCGAGCCGCATTGATGGAAGCATTCCATTCCGCGAAGGATCCGATGGAGCGTCTTGAGATTCATCGCAAGATTCAAGGTTTGCCCCGTAATAGTGCCCCTCACCGTGTCCGTAACCGCTGCTGGGCCACAGGTAAACCCCGCGG
>WTGE01000187.1 GCA_011525445.1 Synechococcus sp. CO36386bin_37 | reverse complement strand
GTCTTAGCTTCTTCAAGGTAGGGCTCTACTTAAGGCAAGTGAGCTAAGGCAAGTGCATCTCAGTTGCTTTAATGCTCTTGTTCCTGATTTTTTATCTTGATTTCTGGATCATGTTTTGATTTAGCATTGGCAATCTTGATATTACCGCTTGAGATTAAGTTCTTTTGTCTTTATCGACATGACGATACGTATCATCTTTTCTATGGTTAGATATCTTATTTGTGGTTGATTTCCCTCAGTTCAGTCGTTCTGTTCTGGCTCTGAACCTCCCACGTAAAGGCTCTTGATTGTAAATGCCAATCTGTGAATCGATTCTAAAATCAATGGCAAGCGTACGTTTTCTTTTTTGCTTCTAGTGTTGTTCTTTGTTTCTTTCTCTTTGTTTTTTGTGACTGACTGATCAGCGATGGATTTTAATCTTTATGTTTTGAGTACTGGTTTATGGCTTGTTGTCTACTAGATTCTAAATAGGTTTTGTTTTTTTTATGGATCAATGGAATGAGCGCAAGCGTCCAGTCTGTCTTGAGCGTCGATTCGAATTTGAGAGTTACGGCGAAACGCGTGATTTTCTAGATCGACTTGGAGATTTCAGCGAAGCCGAGCAGCGGTTTCCTGATATCAGTTTCGGCAGAACCTATGTCAATATCACGCTTCGTCCCGAGGATGATGGCGACGAGAGTCAGTTGAGCGTTGAAGATCGTCGCTTCGCTTCAGAGATTGATGCCCTCTTCCATTGATCTTGCGGCTGCTTATGCCGATTCGGGCGTAAACGAGGTTCTGGAGCAACTGGATCAAGATTTGATTGGCCTTGTCCCAGTCAAGACTCGCATTCGTGAAATAGCAGCTTTGCTGCTAGTGGACCGGCTTCGTCAGCAGTTTGAGTTGTACAGCAAAGCTCCCGGTTTGCATATGTCTTTCACGGGTAGGCCAGGGACAGGGAAGACCACTGTGGCTACTCGAATTTCGCAAATTCTTCATCGTCTTGGTTACCTGCGTAAGGGGCATGTAGTTACTGTCACGCGTGACGATCTTGTTGGTCAATATGTTGGCCATACGGCCCCAAAGACTCGTGAAATGATTAAACGAGCTTTTGGGGGAGTTTTGTTTATCGATGAGGCCTATTATCTCCACAAAGCTGAGAATGAACGAGATTATGGTGCTGAGGCGATTGAAATTCTATTGCAAGATATGGAGAGTAAGCGTTCGGATTTTGTTGTGATCTTTGCTGGTTACAAAGATAGAATGATAGATTTTTACAAGTCTAATCCAGGACTCTCGTCGAGGATCTCTCATCATATTGACTTTCCTGATTACAGTGATGACGAGTTGATGAAGATTGCGCTCTTGCAACTGAAGGAATATCAATATTGCTTCAGTCAATCTGCTCAAGCTGCCTTTGCTCAATATATTCTCAGACGACGTCGATTGCCTTTTTTTGCCAATGCCCGCTCGATTCGTAATGCTCTGGATCGACTGAGGCTTCGACAAGCGAATCGTTTGTTTTCTTCCATGGGTCAGCCCTTGAGTCGCGATGATCTGACCACAATCGAAGCTGAGGATGTGTTCGCGAGCAGAGTGTTTCTGGGTGAGGTTGAGGGGGAGGATCCATCCCAGCCACTTACGACGCTGTAGAACCGCTTTCAGTGAGTCAATGTTTGGGCTGTTCAAGGTCTCTGCGAATCAGTGCAAGCAAGTAGGAGGGTGCTTTGTAGCGTCCAGGCAGGCAGCGATTCAGAGTTTCCAGGTGGCCCCAGCACACTGTCTTTTCAATGTCCTTGATGCTCCGACCCTCTTTGAGTAATCGGCGTAGAGCTTTGCAATACAGGGGGTAGCCCGCTTCAAGTTCGCCGATGGTCAGCTTGGCTTGGGCCATGGGGTTTCTCAGCTCCGTCTCAACCTAAGAAATCGTGGTCCCCCCCCCTTAGGAGGACCACTGAACACTTCTGAATCAAATCATGCAGGCAATGCAGTCGATCTCAACCCTGGATCCTTTCGGCAAGGCAGCAACCTGAACGCAGGCTCGAGCAGGACTCACTCCATCTCCAAACATTTCGGCGTAAATCGTATTGACGGCTTGAAAGTCCTCGAGATCAACGAGATAGACCGTCGTTCTAACGACATCGCTGGGTTCTGCACCTGCTTCCTGGAGAACAGCTTTCAGGTTTTGAAGCACTTGGCGGGTCTCAGCTTGCACATCTCCTTGTCCCACCATCTTCCCTGTCGTCGGATCCAGTGGAATTTGACCTGAGCAGTAGAGCCAGCCACCTGAAATGACAGCCTGGTTGTAGGGCCCTACGGGTGCCGGTGCCCCCTTGGTGATGACGGCGCGAGGTGGAGTGGATGTCATGGTCAGGGCCCAGAATAAAGTCTTATTTTTGCGTTCCGGGTTGATGGACTCATGGCCGGTTGAGCTTGAGGGCCTCTGGCACCGCTACGGAGGAGCGGGTGAAGTTTGGACCCTTCAAGACATCAACCTGCAATTGCAAATTGGCGAGTTGGTCGGTTTGCTCGGGCCTTCCGGTTGCGGAAAAACCACTCTGTTGCGATTGATCGCCGGCTTTGAACAGCCCAAAAGGGGCACTGTCCGTCTCCACGGGAACGAGGTCGCCACAACTCGCTTGAGCCTTGCCCCCGAGCGTCGTGGTGTTGGCATGGTTTTTCAGGATTACGCCCTGTTTCCCCATCTCAATGCATGGGAAAACACCTGTTTCGGTCTGCGTCGCGGCCAGGACACCAGTCGAGCCTCCTGGTTGCTGGAGCTTTTAGGACTCGCGGATCTGAGGGGGCGTTACCCCCATGAACTGTCCGGTGGACAACGTCAGCGCTTGGCTCTTGCTCGTGCCCTTGCCCCCGCTCCATCGGTTGTTTTGCTCGATGAACCTTTTTCCAATCTGGACGTGGAAGTTCGCTTGCGCTTGCGCAGTGAGCTCCCGGGAGTTCTACGGGCTTGCGGAGCAAGTGGACTGCTGGTGACGCATGACCCGGAGGAGGCGCTCGCGATTTGTGGGCGTGTCGCCATCCTCTGTGATGGTCACCTCCATCAATGCGCAACACCTCGTGAACTGGTGGAGGCTCCAGCGACACCTTTTGTGGGGCGTTTTGTCCTCCAGCGCAACGTTCTTCCTGTTTGGAGCGATCAAACCTCGCAGTCATTCCAATGTCTGCTCGGTTCCCTGATCGCTCCTGATGGTCAACCTCCAATAGCGCTTGATGCTGATGCCACTGTGTTGGTGGATCCAGCGTTCATTGACCTTGTCCCAGATGCAACGGGCGATGCCTGCGTGATGGGGCGAGAGTTTCTTGGACGCAACTGGCATTATCGGATTCAGATGGGAGATCAACAGCTGCGCCTGATTCGGCCTCTTGAGGAAGACCATCACAGAGGACTGCGCTGCAAGCTTCAGTTGCAACGGGACAGCGTGGTCCTGCTGCATCCGCATTGTCTTTCCCTTCGAGTGTCGAGATAACGGATCAGCCTTGCCAGTTGTCTTTGGCATCACGAAGACGTTCCAGCTGTTCGGAACTGGTTGCTCTTAAAAACAGATTGGACCTCCACTCCTCCGCGACAGTGCTTGGCAGCGTGAGTTCTCCCAAGTTCCGTCTGACTCTGACTTCTTTCAATCGTCTCTGGATCTGAGCATCGTGCGGAGCCTGTTGTGCTGCCCAACGCAGATTTTCCTCGGTGTATTCGTGGGCGCAGCAGACCAGTGTTTCTGAAGGGAGTGATCCCAGCTTTTGCAAGGCACGATGCATGTCTGATGACGTGCCTTCAAACAGTCGTCCGCAACCACCGCTGAATAGGGTGTCTCCGCAGAACAGCACAGCTCTTGTGTTGGTCTTGCTGGCTCCTTGAGGCAGCCAATAGGCGAGATGGGCTCGGGTATGGGCACGTACATCCAACACTCTGACAGGTTGATTGAGGAGCTTGAGTTCGTCTCCATCGCGGACGGAGTGGGTCTGGAATGGAATGCGTGCCTGGTCATCTGCGGCTGCCACGACGGCCGCCTTTGGCCATTGTTCAAGAAGATCAGGTGTGCCGCCGATGTGATCGGCGTGATGATGGGTCTGAAGCACTGCCGCCAAAGTCAGTTCACGCTTGTTGAGCCAGTCGGAAAGGGGTTCTGCCACAGCAGGATCGACGACCACGGCCTCCTCTCCATTCACCCAAACCCAGACGATGTTGTCCTTGAGCACAGGAACTGGGTGAATGCCATCAATCGTGGAAGCCATCGCCATCGTTAAAGTTCACCTTGATGCGTTGTTCCATGATCACTGTTGCCCTAGCTAAGGGAGCGCTTTTAGGAGATTCGGTGGCTCGCTTTGCAGCAGCCGGACTTGATTTTTCAGCAGTTCTCGAACCCGATAACAGGCAACTCATGGTTCCATCGGAGTGTGGACGTGCCAGAGCTCTTCTTGTGAGAAATGGAGACGTTCCTGTTTACGTGGCTTACGGGCAAGCACAACTTGGGGTGGTCGGCTACGACGTCCTGAAAGAACACCAGATGCCTGTTGCTCAGCTGGTTGATCTGGGCTTTGGCGGTTGTCGCATGGCAGTCGCTGTCAAGGCCAGCAGTGGTTACGAACGAGCAACAGATCTCCCACCCCATTGTCGTGTTGCGAGCAAGTTCACGCGATGTGCTCGTGATTACTTTGATGCCATGGACCTTCCCGTTGAACTGGTTCATCTCACAGGCTCGGTAGAACTTGGACCGATCACAGGCATCGCGGAAGCGATCGTTGATTTGGTTGCCACAGGTCGGACTCTCCGAGATAACGGTTTGGTTGCCATTGAGGACCTGTTTCACACCACAGCGCGTCTGGTGGGGCATCCTCTTTCCCTCCGGCTTGATCAAGGCGACCTTCGTCAGATTGTGGAAGCCATGCGATCCACAAGCGCTACAACCACGGTGGCCAGCTGATGGCTGGTTCGGATGTTCAAAGGGTTCTGAAGCTGGGTCGTTACCTTGCCCAGGATCGGCCGCGACTCACGCTTACCTTGATTCTGCTTGTGCCCGCTGCTCTGGCAGGTGCGATTCAGCCGCTCTTAGTCGGGCAGGCAATCGCTGTGCTTCGGCGCGTGTCAGGTGCTTCGAATGAGTCGGTGATACCACTGTTCCAAGGTCTGGACAGCACGGTTGCCATTCGGGTGATCATTGCAACCCTGTTCTGCTCAGTTTTGCTGCGACTGGCTCTGCAGAATTTTCAAACCTTCAACATCAATGTCGTGGGACAACGTCTCACCGCACGAATTCGAAAGGATTTATTCGCTCACTCGATGCGTTTGTCACTCCGGTTTCATGACCGGATGCCTGTGGGCAAACTTCTGACTCGTCTCACCAGTGACGTTGACGCTTTGGCAGAAGTGTTTGCCAGTGGAGCTGTGGGCGTTCTTGGCGACCTCGTCAGCTTATTGGTCATTGCTCTTTCCATGCTGTTGATCGAATGGCGGTTGGGATTGTTGTTGCTTGTCACTCAAGTCCCCGTCACTCTCGTGATCGTTTGGCTCCAGAGGCGCTACCGGAAAGCGAATTATCGAGTGAGAGAAGAGCTGTCTCAGCTCAATGCAGATTTTCAAGAAAATCTCCAGGGGCTTGAAGTGGTGCAGATGTTTCGTCGCGAGACGGTGAATGGTGATCGCTTCCAGCGCACCGGCCTGGCTTATCGAAGTGCAGTGAATGGCACGATCTTTTTTGACAGCAGCATTTCAGCCTTTCTGGAGTGGGTGGCCCTGGGTGCTGTGGCTCTGGTACTCGCTCTAGGCGGTTGGATGGTCACAGCGGGTGCAATGGGACTTGGCACTCTCACCACCTTCATTTTGTATTCCCAGCGACTCTTTGATCCCCTTCGCCAAATGGCTGAACGGTTCACCCAGATTCAGGGTGGACTCACGGCTGTTGAACGGATTGGTGAGCTCCTCGAAGAACCTCTGGAAATCGAGGATCATGGCGCTAATTCCAGTCAGTACATTCGATTTTCCACGCCGGTCTCAAGGCCGACTGGAGAGGTGGTCTTCGAGAATGTGCACTTCTCCTATAGACAGGATGAACCCATCCTTCGTGATCTCAGTTTCAGGATTGCTCCAGGGGAACACGTCGCTCTTGTTGGACCTACCGGATCTGGTAAGACCACGGTGATTCGCCTTCTTTGTCGGCTTTATGAGCCACAGCGAGGTCGCATCTTGCTCGATGGCCACGACATCCGCAGCTTGCCTTTGCAAGAGCTTCGCCGACAGCTTGGTGTCGTGCTTCAGGACACTTTTCTCTTCAGTGGAACTGTTGCTGACAACCTGCGTTTAGACCGGCCATTGGACGATCAAAAGTTGCAGGAAGTTTGCCGTGATCTCGGTTTGGATCCCCTTTTAAATCGACTACCAGAAGGGCTAGAGACTGAACTGAGAGAGCGTGGCAGCAACCTCAGCTCTGGTGAAAGACAGTTATTGGCCGTGGCCAGGGTGGCCATTCGAAACCCAACTGTTCTCGTGATGGATGAAGCGACAGCCTTTATGGATCCTTCAACCGAAGCCACTCTGCAGCGGGACTTGGATCGTCTTCTGAATCGCCGCACCGCTGTGGTGATTGCCCACCGTTTAGCGACTGTGGAAGCTGCTGATCGGATTCTGGTGCTCCGTCGCGGGTCCCTCATTGAGCAAGGTACCCATCTGCAGTTGCGTGCAAGAGGAGGTTTGTACGCTGAGCTGGCTGATCTTCAAGAACGAGGGCTGGCCAAGCTTTGATCCACTAACCAATCGTGGATTGTTTTTGCAAGCAGGTCGGGATGACTTTGCATTGCAAGATGTCCGCATTGTTTGAGTTCCTGAAGGCTGTTTTCATTGCTGTATTCGGCGAGATGTTGCACATATCCCGGCTCCATCACACGGTCTTTCGCACCACTGATCCATAGATTTTTAGCCCTTGATTCTGCCACCAGATTCGGTATCTGTTTGACTGCTCCTGGCGTGGTGCTGTGCGCCAAAAGCCCTAGTGCAGCTCTCTTTTCAGCTTGAAAGGGGCCCAACTCGCCGATTGGCCCTGGCAGTGATTTAGGACGGAGCTTCAGGATTAATTGCCCTCCGAATCTGAGGCGGCGAAAGGGTCTTGGTTGATAGATCCCGCCTCCAGCGGCCAACATCACAAGGGCTTCAAGCGGTTGGTCGCCTCTGCGGCGCAGGATTGATTCAGCATGCAGGGCGATACTGCCTCCCAGCGAGTGCCCCATCAACACCACCCTTCGTCCATCGGCTTCGCAAAGAATGTGGTTAGCAAGCCATTCCCCATACGCCGGCAGGGTGGGTCGCAGATCAACAGGGCGTGGTGACTGGCCAAATCCAGGCAAATCTGGGCATGACAAAGGAATCGATCCGCCCACACGCATCCAGCTGTTGTGAAAGGGTTCCCAGACTTTTCGGCTGAGCATCCAACCGTGTATGGCGATCAACAGCAGATCAGAGGTCATTGGTGCGTCAGGATTAATGCATCGTTGCAGGCCAGGGTGAACAGCACGACCCCCCTCACCCAAGAGTTACTGATTCATTCCTACGGGAAAGAAGCTCGGATCTGTGAGGCGCCAAACACCAATCTCTGCTTGGTCTTTAGTCAGTCGCGTCCCATGGACCTTGTTGAGCTCGAACAGTTGCTCGAGTCAGTGGGGTGGAGTCGGCGTCCGGTTCGTCGCGTCCGCAAGGCTCTCGATAAC
>WTGE01000413.1 GCA_011525445.1 Synechococcus sp. CO36386bin_37 | reverse complement strand
CTCACAACTCCTGTCCTCGCTTTGGACGATTAGAAGCCCCAGCATTCCAAGTCAGAAATTCAAGGCAGGCCGAGAATTATCATTGGAAGAAGCTGAGCTGATTAAAATTTTATGCAGCCATATTCGTAAGATCAGTCATGAATTGAAAAACCCAAAAACAATCACTCAACAAGAACTAGATCCAAAACTTTTAAGAGAAATAAAACATTCCTGCCTTTCGACCAGACAGTGGATTGAACAAGTTTCAGAGCAAACAATTAAGGCTAATAAAAATTTAATAAGTCAACAACAATTGCGACAATTAGTGGTGCGAAACAGTTTAATCGATCATATCCGATCAGCCCTACTTGAAACCTGTTCAAGTGCACCAAGACTGTCTGACTAGCTGAGGTCCTGGCAGGATTCAACAATCAACCAAATCAAGACCATCATTACGTATCTCCACTGAAGCCAGTCCCGAAAGGATGAACAGATATGATGACTTTTCCCGGCAAGTTCGGTAATATTGTTTGTGAATGCAGAAAGCTGGATTATTCAAAATACGTCATCATGGTTGACTTGCAGAAATCGTTGACGATCAATCATCGAAAGTGGCAGGAAAAAACTCAACCGAAACCTGTCACCAACCTGTCCAAGCCTGTCCAAGCCAAGTGTTGAATTGTTTCCAACGTGATCTGGTCCTTATCCCACTCCTATCAGCGCTAGCATTCTCTTGCCTAATGATCAAACCTGGAGAGACGCAGACTCAACAAGAGTCTCTTCTTGACGTTGGAGAAACGACTGAAAAGCTGCAAAGGAGCTGGGAGCAACTGGAGAGCCAAGTTGATGCTGTGGATACCTTGATGCGTCCTGCACCGGCCATCGAAAGCAGTGACGATCTCAGAACGTTGGAGTTACCCCAACTCTTGATTGACATCAACGCTCCTGCCTCTGGAGTTCTGACAGAACAAAAGACACCACCGAACTCTCCATTGAGCTTACCTACTTTATCGGAAACGAAAACACAAATACTCTCCGTAAGCTTAGAGCAAGCAGTTGAAATAGCTTTCAAAAACAACCCAAATTTAAAAGCTCAAAGAGATCTGATTCAATCACGTTCTGCCAGCATTGCCTCTGAATCAAGTCGCTATTGGCCAACGATCAGTATGTTTGCCAATGTGGATGGCTTTCAAAACGGAACGACCACTTACAACCCCTATGGAAATAACACCTACAACTTTGGATCCTTATTCAATAGCAAAGATCAATCTCCTAACTTCGCACTAACGAACGACGGCAAGCAGGTTTCTGGTGCCAATTCAGGTCCGTTTTACATTGCACCAGGAGGCGGAATCAGTGCGGTAGCGAATGGAGTCTCTGCCAATGCAGGACTTCAACTCGACTACAACATCGTTGACTTTGCCCGAACACCGCGGGTTCGGGCAGCAGAAGCACAATTGGTACGAGAGAAAAATATCTATGCGGACCTCTTGCGAGCGACTCAACTTGAAGTGAGTGAGGCGTATTACAACCTGCAGAAGGCGGAGCAACTGGTGCGCATTCGTGATGCCATTGTCAAAACGGATCTCATCATTCTCGAAGACACGCTCGATCTCAAGCAGGCAGGCCTTGTCCCAAGAGTGGATCTTCTAAGACGAAGCAGCGTCGTTGCTGCTGACGAAGAACGCTTGATCCAAGCCCTGGCCGATCGGGCTGTAGCCCGCAGACAACTCTGGACAGTGCTCAATCTGCAGAGCGACATTGTCCCCAGCGCCAGCGACGCCATCACCCTGCAATCGCGATGGCCACTCAACCTGGAGACAACCGTCTTAGCGGCCTATCAGGACAATCCTGAACTCAAAGCAATCCTTGCCACGCAACAAGCCCTGATCCGACGACAAGACGAAGCCGCAGCGCAACTCCTACCCCGACTCAGCTTGTTTGCAGCGGCCGGTGGCTTGGGATCCGTCGAACGCACCTTTGATCTGGCAACCATTGGGGAAGGATGTTGCGGAGCCACTTTTCTGCCCCTGGAACAGGTCAGCGGTTACGAATGGTCATTGGGGCTCGCCTTCAATTGGATGATCTTTGACGCTGGTGGAACGTTGAACCAAGTCAATGCTCTGAAACTCCAAGAGCAAGCCATCGCTCAGCGCTATGCGAACACCAGGAATGACATTCGCCTCCGACTCGAACGGGCCTTCTTGAATCATGAAGCGAGTCTGGCCAAGCTGATCTCTGCCAGACGGGCTGTTGGAGCCAGCAAAGAAGCCTTTCGAGACACCCAACTCAGGTATCAGACTGGCTTAAGTGACGAAATCAGTCTTTCCATTACCCAGGAGCAACTTGTTGATTCCTTAGTAAGGCGATTGTTGGCCACTGTGGATGTGAATCTCACCTATGCGCGCATGTTGCGTGAATTACTGCCGATGCCAGACAATCCCGATGCCCCTGTCCCAACCTTACTCAGCCTGACTGGTTCTTAAAACATTCACCCCAATCAACCGGGTCTGGATGCCCACCATCGCTCCACACGATATCCAAACACAACCAGAAAAACGACTAGCCAAAACCATAGTTCAGGCGCGTTAGCGTTCAATAAAATAATCAGTAAAACGATCTCGGAAATCAACCAGGGAATCTCTTGTTTCAATAAAGGTCGCATCATCATCGTTGGTTCTTGATTAAGGAAGCCTGTCGGGTTGTCTCAAGAAAGGCAAATCAAAGAGTCGATCAAGTCTGAACGATCGGTAACCACCCGTAAGAGAGCGCAGTCCTGGAATGACATAGGTGATTGGTGAACGCCATTCCACATAGGCAAAGGTATCGACGGTTAAACCATCCCGTATGGGAAATACACCACTGCCATCCGAAAGAGTCCAGAGAAAACCATCATCCGATCGAGGTTGACGCTCCAAACTGATTTCAACTCGCATCACCGGTCCATCTCCGGACAAGTTAGTAGCCAATTGTGAATTGCCCGTTGTTGTAGCAATATCCTCCAATGTGGAGGGGAGAGCGAGCACGTTCTTGACCCTTCCCTCGATACCTCCAAAACGACCGCGTTGATTCCATTGGGGAACAACCTCAACAGGTAATCCAAGCGGCAAGCGACGCGCATCAGCAGGTGAGAAATAGGACACAGCAATAAGGTCGATACCATTGCCCCTTTCCACCTCTCCATGACCAATGGTGCCAAGGCGATCGCCCATCTTGATCGTTTGTCCTGGAATCACTTGAAGATCGAGGACATGGCCATCACGCTGAGCCGTGATTGTTCCTGAAAAAGCCAGTTTCGCCTCGCTGACACGGATCTGACGTTTGAGATCATCAATGACAAAGGTTCGATCAAGCTGTTCAGACTCAATATCAAGCTTGATTTGTTGAAAAGCGGTCAGTGCTTGCTTGCGTTGAATTTTGAGGTCATCCAAAGCAACACTCGTACTTGTTAATCCCTGCTCAGCCGATACAACTTCATTGGATAACGGAGCCACCACCGCACGACGCGACAACCACTCAAGGTTTTTAAGTTTGCCTGTAAAGGTCTTTTGCAATTCACCCAGACGTTGCTCATCATCATCAAGCTTGGCCAATGTTGTCTCAAGAGCCTGACGAGCAGAATCAACCCTCAGAACGTCACGAGAATTCAATTCAATATTTTGCTTTTGAAGCTGATCTAGATTTCCCTTCTCCTGCTCAATTTCACGTTCAAGTTCTGGCAAATATAACGTCATCAAAATCTGGCCTTTCTCAACGTGATCACCAACATTGACGTCAACATCAAGAACTTGACCTGCAGATCTTGCATTTAATAAGCCAGCATTATCTGGATAGATCAGGACACCTTTTCCTTTCACCTGCGTGGGAACAGGCCAGAACAACAACCAAGCCGTCAACAAGCCACCGATTCCGGCCAAACTCGCGCCAACCTGCTGATGCTCGCTCAAGCCATTCCAGTAGGTCCTGAACTTACGAAGAATCACCTACCCCCCCCAAAAAAAACAAAAAACGATCGAAATCTCCCAAGACCTCAATCGATCATCAATACTTAACAATGAATAAAAATAATCAAATATCATAAGTTGTCTTTGACAACCCAGACAAACTTCGTTTGTTTGCATCATCGCCTAATGAATGAACCCTCAATTTATCGGGTATCAAATCAATAAAGTGAATGATGTAATTACAGACTCAAACAGGTCTTTGACCCGTGGCCATCGGCTTTCATTGGTGCTTGTGGCAAGGGTATACAAGCGGCCTCTATCCACAACCACGGTGGCGAGTTCATGACGATCACGGTCCTGCAGATGCACGGCATACTCCAGGTCATAAAAAGTATGTCCTGAGGATTCCCGCTCTCGCGCCTCGATCAACTCAGCGTTTCGACCGCTGCCTTTAGGGGCGATCACATCACGGCTCAACCGTTCTCCAACCGCGACAGCGCTGCCGAGGCTTTGAAGATCGTTGTCAGCATTCACCTCCGACACCACAAGGCTCACCGTTTCATCGCTGTTGATCAGATCATGAAAAACAACGGTTGGCCCCCCAGTCACCGCCACGCGCGTCCAGCCCGTGGGGTAAAGGAAAGCGTAGCGACCATCGGGACTCTGGAATGAGTTCAGACCAGCTCCAGCTCCGCTGCAGGCAGTGAGCAGCACCACGCAGACAATGCTGAACAGCGATCGGTACGGAACTTGCAACGGAAAACGCATCGAATCGATCGTGAATGCTCGCCATTCTGCCCGGAGATCTTCCTGCCTAGATTTCAACGACTTGCAGCAGAGTTCTGAGCGGCTTTACCCGACCACTCGCCAGATTGATCGACCAATTCGAACGTCTCCCTGGTATTGGTCCAAGGACCGCACAACGACTGGCGCTGCACTTACTCCGCCAGCCAGAAGAACAGATTCATAGTTTTGCAAATGCTCTCCTGGCAGCTCGCAGTCAGGTGGGGCAGTGCCAGACCTGTTTTCATCTCAGCGCGGAGCCTATCTGTGAAATCTGCAGCAACCCAGATCGAGCCAATGGCGTGATCTGCGTCGTCGCCGATTCACGAGATCTGCTGGCCCTTGAACGGACCAGGGAATTTGCAGGCAGCTATCACGTCTTAGGGGGCCTGATTTCTCCCATGGATGGAATCGGTCCTGAGATGCTGCAAATCAGTAACCTCGTCAAGCGAGTTGATGCTGAGGAGATCCAAGAAGTGATTCTTGCTCTCACACCGAGCGTGGAAGGAGATACCACCAGCCTTTACCTTGCTCGCCTACTCAAACCGTTCACAGAAGTGAGTCGGATTGCCTACGGACTCCCAGTCGGCAGTGAACTCGAGTATGCAGACGACATCACCTTGAGCCGTGCTCTGGAAGGAAGGCGGGCAATGGAATGAGCGGTTCACCCATTCGGCCATGAAAACACCCTTGAGTCGTTACAGCAGCATTCCACCAAAGGAACGCTTACCAGCGTGGATCAGGCGTCCTGTCGGCAATGCCTCGGCAATTGAACAGGTGCAAGCCCTGATCAAAACCAATGGTCTCAACACCATTTGTGAAGAAGGCCGCTGCCCGAATCGGGGCGAATGCTACGCGGCAGGCACAGCAACATTTTTGCTGGGTGGATCGATTTGCACACGAAGTTGTGCGTTCTGCCAGGTCGACAAAGGACGTTCACCAGAGGCGATCCACCCGCAGGAAGGAGAACGGGTTGCAGAGGCAGTGGTTCAGATGGGACTGCGCTACGTGGTCCTGACATCCGTTGCCCGTGATGACCTTGAGGACCATGGAGCCAGCCTTTTCACCACGGCCATGGCTGCGATCCGTAGCCAGAATCCTCTGATCGCGATCGAAGTGCTTACACCAGACTTCTGGGGTGGTTGTTCTGATCAGGCCAAGGCAATCCAAGCCCAACAGCAACGTCTATCCAACGTGCTGAAGGCGGAGCCAGTTTGTTTCAACCACAATCTCGAGACCGTCAAGCGGCTGCAGGGTGAGGTGCGCCGGGGAGCGACCTACAGACGATCTCTGGGGTTGCTGGCTGCGGCCAGACGCATTGCACCCTCGATTCCAACAAAAAGTGGGCTGATGCTCGGCCTGGGAGAAAGCAAACAGGAGGTGATCGAGACCCTTGAGGATCTCAGGGATGTTGACTGCCAACGCATCACGCTGGGCCAATACCTGAGGCCGTCGCTAGCCCATATTCCCGTGGCACGCTATTGGCATCCCTCTGAATTTGAGGAACTTGGTGCCATCGCCATGAAGCTTGGGTTTTCCCAGGTGCGCAGTGGGCCCTTGGTGCGCAGCAGCTATCACGCTGCAGGCGACTGACAGTTCCATCGCTTCTGAGCCCGTTGCCCAACGACGGAGCATTCGGCTGTCATCAGCGCACCGGCTCCACCCCACACCATCCGCACAGGCAGATCCCAGACCGCCGCCTCAACCTCACGGACCGTGCGAAATCCACGACGCTGGAAGTAACGCACCAAGCGACGATGCTGCCCTTCCGCATCGCGAACCGCCAACAACCTTGCACTGCGGCAAGGGGTGGACTCGAGAGCCCAAGCCATGGTGGCAGCCCAGATCAGATCTCCCGTCCCCACTGGGGCCTGGGATCGCACTCGCATGGTGTCGAGCTGCAATCCCTTTGAGCTTCCATAGGCCCACGCCTTCATCTCACCCTGCAGTTGAAGACGACCAGACGCAAGCTGTTCAGCCACCACGAGCCGTAAGCTCCAAAGCCCCAGAGGACGTCCAACTTTGAGTCTCAGCAGCAAGCCCCGCTGCCGCGCCTGCGCTTCTAATTCATTGAGCATCAGCACAAGGGGTCAGCAAAGGATCAGCAGTTGAAGATTCAATCGAGTGAGTGTGAGCGATTGAAGGTCATTATGTCGATCCCTGACCTTGGGCTTCTATGGATCAGAGAGGAGCCACCACATTGGGAGTGTGATCTGGCCTGAAAGCTTGCACGACAAAGTTCGGATTGAAAGGCCAAGTCTCAAGGCGATCAACGCGAAATCATGAGCGCTTTGATGGCATAAACGGGGCATTGACGCATCACCGCCTAAGGGGAAGAGCAATCACGCCGTCCTGTTTGCTTTGGATCAGAACAAATCATTAGGTTCTCTGTTTGCAACAACAGCGTTGGATTACGCCGCCAAAGCCATCTATGAACCTCGATTGATGCATGAACGTCACAAAATGCACAAAGCCAATTCAGTCTCTTGCAAATATCATGCACAAAAATACGTGACATCGATTTCATTTCGTGCACAATAATATTGTTTGGACCAATTACTCACATTTGGCTAACTATTACTTACGCATCATGAACCAACAATCAACAGATTCGGATTGCGACCCAGTGCAGGTTTGCTCTGCTGGATCGTGTTGCTGATCGCTCTAAGCGAGTGGCTCTCTGACATCCTGTGTCCAGCGCCATGCCAATTGAATCGAACCGGGGACCATGGATCAATCCACCAAAACGTTTGTCATTGCAGCCTGTAGCGTTGTAATTGCAGCACCTCTTGTTTGGCTGGGATTGGAATTCCTGAAGGCTCGCCGAATGGATGAGATTCAACGGACCACTCAACAGGAAGCAGCGGAACAGGAACGCCAAGACGGACGCACAATGCTCTGCAACGACAAAGCAGCAACCTTGTTTCCTCCCTTCTACGACCCAACACTGTACGACAACAAAGGAACAGCAAAGAGGAGTAACATTTCCACTCAATCAATT
>WTGE01000429.1 GCA_011525445.1 Synechococcus sp. CO36386bin_37 | reverse complement strand
ACATAACGCCATCGAAACCTGGGAGTCCATGCAAAAGACCGGCTGGGTCCGGTGCCGGCCACCGGTGCGGTAACTAAAGAATGAATCAGGCAACTACCAAGCTGATGCGCTTTGGCTTGGGCTTCTTAATCGGACGGCAGATCGAGTTTGGATCGTTAGCTTCATTGATGCCCAGCTCCTGCATCCGCTGCTCAAGGATGTTGACCGTCATTTGTCCAGCAACCTGGCAAGTTCAGCAGCAAGGCGTACAGAACCCACTGCCGCAGATAGTTGATTGGCCTTGATTGCTTTCTGCGTGATGCTGTCGAGCACACCAAGGCGACTGGCTAAAAATTCAGCGCGATCAAGGCTGTAATCCTGTTTGACCTGATCACGAGCACGAGCCAGATAGGTCTCGGCTTGTCGCTTGCCCACGCCCCATTCGACCGAGCAGTAGCGCAGGATTTGAGAAGTCGTCCCAGCATTCATCAACATCCGCGTGATGACATCAATGCGGTGGTCAATTTCAGACTTAGTTGACTTCTTAGCCATGAACTGATTCTGCCTCGGACGGTCAGGTGGTGGGGTCAGAACAGATCGAGCTGGTCTGTAGTGTCGTGAAACTGAGTCTGCTTTGGCTGGAGCATCTCTTTCACCTTGCTGATCGGTACGTCGACACCAGACCCCTTGAGATAGGAGTAAACCAGGCTTGGCTGCACAGTGAAGGAAAGGAGTATGTGGTGGATGAAGGCGATGTGATGGAGTTCCTGGTAAACGTCTAGACTGCTGGTCATAGAGTGGGTTCTGACGCTCTACTGGGTTGAGTGTCTACTATCGTGGACAGCCGACATTCCAGGCATGGACTTCACCAACTAAAACTTCTGCCTAGCAATTTATATAATTTTTGGTTATAAGGCTCAAAGTAATTTTCCAAATAATCATAAACATCTAAGCCTACTTCTACCTTATTTTTGCCAACATTACCAGGCTTTAAGTCTGGAACAGTAAAGCCTGAATCGACTCCGACAAATTCAAATATCATCCGCAGGCCATCATCTGGAACCGCAAAAAAAGACTCGCTGTCTAGGACTAAAATGCTTTTATTGGAAAAGTAATTTAGATACCTCTTTAACTGCTCATAATATAATCCTTTTCCCTTATAAGAATGCCTCCTGAAGATAGGGTTTTTAAAATCCTGTTGCTTAACTATGGGTTTAAGTCGTTCCTCTTCAGCCTGAAAAGCTTCCAGCATAGGCAGAGACTCAACTCCCACTCCCTGTTTCCGTTTTGCGTGGAAGTAATGCGAGATGGCACGCTCTACAGGATTGCGGAGGATAGCAATTAGCTTAACTTCAGGCATACAGTCATATATTCGCTGCGGAACAAGGGGATTAAACAAATAAAGAGGTGATGCTTCAAATACTTTTTGAGAAGTATTGCTCTTTCGCTTCCGCGGAAAATTAGCTCGATACCAGGCCTCACCTTTCTCAAAGTTATCGACATAGTAGTTATCAATGCCACCGTCAAAAAAATGAACTTCTTTCTTGTATGATGCTATCAATTGTGGATGCTGACTCAAATAGCGATACAAACTTGTAGTCCCTGACTTCTGTGCTCCAATGATAATAAAGTCTGGCAAAGATCGATTGCGCCAAGTTGCCTGGCGATACTTTAAAATCGAGCTCATTCCAGCTTTCTGCACCCAAGATGGAATAATCCTCTTAAAGGATGAATGCACGGAATTTTCATCAAGGGAATTCATCCGATTTTAGCAATGTTTACGAGGAGTCATGCTTGATTTTAGAGATTTGTTTCAAAAGCCCTGAGGAATTGCATCAATTTTTGCATCCGGAAAACCTAGCGAATTAAATCCAAAAGCGCAAACATCGCATTTAACTCTGCTGCCAAGCACCTTCCATGTAGACAATATTTGTTGAGCAAGTATTGCCCTGATGGCGAAATGTTCTCATTGATAATTGCTGTTTCTTGCTCTTTTTCCAGATTTTGACTTTCCATGAAAAAGTGCCTTAATACAGGTCAATGTTTGACACTTATCTGTATAAATAAATAGTCCAATATTTTGTCGTAAATAAACAGCTCACAATACTATACACCTGCCATGCCATCACCTCCATGCGCACCAGTCAGTCGTCGGTTTTGTATGGGAAGTAATGCAGTTCCAAAACTAAAACCAGCAGGACATTTTGCTGCACCTTATGTTCCACAACAACCACAACTTGTCTTCAAAGGTGGCGGTGTTCACTTCCAACCAAGAGCAAACCTTGTGACTGCTGTCGCTGGCGTTGCTTCACAAATGCTTGTTGAACCGTTGTTAGATGCAATCAGCGACTACATGGGTAAGAGGATGGGCCTGAACTAACCTGAAAAGGTTCGGGCAAGCCTCGGCTCAGTGTTCTGCTGGGCTAATGCCTACCGAGCAGCACTGGAGATGCATGAAAAAATCGCAGGCTCAATGAGTGCTGAGGAGATTCAGGCCCGTGCAGATTCCATCCCATCAAATGCATTAGCCAAGATCTATTCCTCGCATAGTGAGGTGGACAGGGAGAAGTTCTACCAGGAGATCGCTGATGGAGGGTCCATCTCTCAGAAAGAAGCGATGGAACGAGCTAAGTCACCCGAAGTCAAACTCTCGCAGGCACAAGAGCTGCTAGCTCAAGCTCGTATTCGAAAGTAGGCAGCAGAACAGCGGTAGCAGGAAGTAAAGGCTGACGACTCAATCGTCTCCGACTTTACTGAGTACAAGCAGGCCCAACACACAGATCAACGTGCAACGGAATCCATCGCGAATTCGAGAAGAAGGTCGCTGAACTTCAAGCCAAGGTAGAGGCCAAAGAGGCTGAGCTGGAGAAGTTTAAGTTCGACGAAGAACTCAGCGCCCACAACGGATCAAAGCTCTGACTGCTGCTCTCACAGTTGGTGTACCCCATTCACCGATGACCTGAACAACAGCGGCATGGTGAGCAAGCTTGTGATCAGCGCACAGACGGTTTAACTCATCATCCGGATTAGGCAGATGAGTCATGTGCATGGTGCGCTTCATGACGTTGTCGACGATGCAGGCAGAGGTGTAGTGGACCTCCAGGGCGCGGGCCATGTCGAGACGTGAGAGCCCAGCCTGTGTGCCTGAGTGATCGGTGTACTTGAGGCGATCAAGAGTTGCTTGGCAGTCGGGGCAAGTACCTCTGACGCCAAATAATTCTTCATTGGCCTGCTTGGGGGTCATGCGGTTGGCAAGGACTTCAACAGCGGGCTGAATGATGAGTCCGTCGGAAAGCTTTGCGCGGTATCCCATGAGATTTATTCATCGAGGGTCAGGTCAAGAGGGTTGTGCTGTCTGTGGGCTCTTTCGGCCGCTATCCGGCACTGGTATTGGCGGTCGGATTCGTTAGGTCGCCGTCGGGAAGGCGGAGCGAGATTTAGTGGTCGGGAAAGGAAGTCGAAGCGGTCGGATAGACGTCGTCTTTTTACGTCAACTGGACCTGCCCTGTCCCTGTCCAATACCCCCCCTCCTCTTGTCGTACAAACAAGGGAAATAGGGTGTTTTTTGTATATACAAACTTCTAAGGGGGGGTAAGTAGGACATAGGACCAAGCGAGTCATGGAGAGAGATTTCGGGGTGGACGAAAAATGGACGGTCCGCGGACAAGAACTGAGGTGCTGTCCAGGGTCCAAGGACAAGTGGACTCATGTCCTGAACCACTTGCGTGGTCGAGATGGACCAAAAACCTCACGGCTGCCACGCCTTAATGACCACCCAGCGCGGGTCATTGCGTCCTTGGTCAGGCGTTGGATTTGTGCCGTTGAAATAGAGCCGGTCATTTCAGAGCCGACGAACTTCAACAGCTCATGCGGATCAATGTGATCAGCGCTGGAGTGCTCACGCAGGTACTGGTGAACCGGTTGTTCTGTTGCGTTGTCGGCGGTGTAATCGCGATTCAGCTCGCAGTTTTCTGACTCGTCTTCATCGGTCAGGAAGGTGGTTGCTCCGTCCTCGTAAGCCGCAACAGCTGCAGCCCAAATCGCGTCAATATCAAGCGCGAGGGAATCAATGTCGATCTTTCCCTTGTTGGGGATCTTGCAGGGGATGATCCACCAACGACGTTCACCGGTGTCGTCGTAAAGAAAGTCGCCGCGGTTGCAGGAGCCGACAAAGATTGATGGCCGTGGGCAAGGTGTTGCCTTGGCGCCGTAGGGCGGTCGGAAGTGATCCGTCTCTGTGGATAGGAAGTTCTTGAGGTGCCCCGCGTGGGTTTGCGAGGTGATGCCATCAAGCTCACCAAGCTCCAGGCCCCAGTTGGCGTGAACCGTCAGAAGAGCATCTTTATCGCCGATTTTCCGCGGAAGATGGCGAAGAACTTGCGGAACAGGGTGCGCCAGAAGGTGGTCTTTCTGATGCCCTTATCGCCTTTTAGGACAAGGCAGGTGTCATGGAGACAACCGGGTTCGTAGGCGCGTTTAACGGCACCGACGAGGGTCTTAAAGACCATCCGGTCGTAGATGGTTTGCGGTCCGCTGAAGTCTTCGGTGCGGAGATAAAGAGAGGCGAGACGGGTGATGTCTGCCTTGCGTCCTTGGCGGACTGAATCGAGGTAATCCCGAACTGGGTGATAGGCATCAGCTTGTGCAGCCATTGCCAGGGCATCCTTGGCATCGGCTTTGCTAGCCATGTAGCCCCGCTGTTGAATCGGGATGTAGATGCACTCCTGCTGATGAGCGGAGAGTGCAGAGCCATTGACTTCAACCTCTTGGCTCATGAGGTTCCAGCGGATTACTCCACTGCGTTCATCCATCACTGAGGTAAACAGTGAGGTCAGACCTCCGGCATTGATCTGACTGCAGCCGCCCTTATCGGTATGACCATCAGGGAGCAGTGCTGCGAGTTCTTCGACTGGTGTCTGCTTCGGCAGAAAGCCGAGTTCAGAAAGTGAGACCTCGTTATTGAGGACGGCTGTCCTCTGCTCATCAGTGAGGCTTTCAGGGTCAAAGGTCATCAGATGACCTCCCCGAGGTAGAGCTTACGGAAGTGGTTCAGGTCATCCCGCTCGGTCTTGATCTGCTTGATGTAGGCGTTGAAGCGGTCCTTGTGGAGGTCACGCAGATCGTGGTGTTGGCGCCAGATCGACTGGACTGATCGAGACAGTTCAATGCCCATCTCATGGGCACCCTCAATGGTTTCAATGGCCTGCTGGAGCTGATAGGCATTCAGGGAATGGAAGTCCTTGATCTGCCAGCTGTTGAGGCAAGCGTTGAAAAACCGCTCGATTGAGAGTGCAGCGAGGGATCGCTTGGCACGGTTGTCGAGGATCTCTCTGCGGTTGACGCCTTTATCGGCTTTCCAGTCGCGATCCTGATGTGGCTTGAAGACGTGAGCAGCGCCGCTGTAGCCAGCACCGGTTTTGACGAGTGCCCAGGGCTTGCCATCAATAAATACGGTGTCGCCGATCTTGAGTGATGGATCGGGACCGTGATTACTGCCGGCATGGCAGAAGATCACGTCATCCGACCAAGCGCAGTCGCCGTCGCTGACTCGTCCGCACGACGGACATGGGTTGTTGCGTCCTGAGCGTTGCATCAGCCGCGCCCCCGACCGTGATTCCAGACATCCATTTGGCTCTGGAATGATTGACCGCGTTGTGCACCGATCTGACGAACAGCCGCGATCAGAGCGAGCAGTTTTAAGTCGTCGTTAATTGCAGCCTGGAAGTCAACTTCAGGCGGGAGTGGCAATGGCTGGGCCCAGTAGGGCGTTGACTGTTGTTGCGCCTGTTGTTGAAGCTTTAGGCGGGCTTGGGCTTGTTTGTGAGCTGTACTGCGTGGAGCCCTTGTGTTGGGGTCAGTCACTACTATGGGGATAACAGATTGTTCCCCACCAACGCCTGCGACAACAGGGGTTTTTACTGTCTTGTGTTCTCACCTCTGACGGATCAGCAGGCGTGACTCAGAGAACTAGGGACAGTGATGAGGTAAGGCAATCATGCCCAGGGTGTGAAAGCTGGCAGCCTGCGACTGATCAGTAAAGCCAGGAGTAAACCTTACTTTTAGGGGTCTACTCAAAGGCATTAGTTATCAATCGGGAGCGGTGTCACTTGCAGTCACTCCCTGTCCGCTAGCGCTCGGAAAAATCACAGAATCACCCTTGCGGAGCTGTTTAGGTTGATTCCGTCGGCTGAGTTACCCGCACCCAGCGGAGCCGAAAACATTCACACCCATGAGTCACATGCACGCAGCAGGCGCAGATGCTTTTCAGTCCGCCTGCAAAGAGCTTGAGCGCGTCGCCCGGATCAATCGGGAGTCAGTAGACGTCTGCCTTGAATTGCACGCTGATGAACCGACCGAGGAGACCTCACAGATGTGCGTTGACAGCGTCGGGATGGGGCTGAGGCAGCTCGCCTATCTGCTGATGCCACTGCAGCTGTTGGCGTTGGATCTGGAGACCGCCGCGGCCCGGCAGGTCAGCTGATTGCCGCGTAAGCCGCGGCAGTCGCATCCGGCGTGAACCGGGCATAGCTCTGGAAATGCACCTCCACGGAATGGCCCATGGCATTGGCGATATCAGCCACGGTGATGCCAGCCCGATGACTCTCCCTGGCGTAGCGATGCCGGAATGAATAGGCCGTCAATGTCTCACCAGCGTGCTCTGCTTCGGCCTTCAACGCCTTCCACACCTCACGACGGTTTAGATAACCCGTCAACGCCTGAGAGCCCTTCCCGTCTGTCCTGAGCGGTGGTAACTCCTCACCGGCTTTGATCCGTGCCTCAAGGTGCCAAGGATCTGCACCCTTCACCGGTAACGAATGGAGACGCCGTGGATCGGTCTTGTCACCACGTCTGCCACCCCGGGACTTGCGGTAAATCGTCCAGAGATTGCCGTCTCTAATCCTTAGCCAACGCAACTCCTCAGGCCTTAGCCCGTATTCACTGCAGAGCTGCACTACAAACCGCCAACGCTCGTCAGGGATGCCATCCAGCAACCGCAGGATCTGCTCATCGCTCAATGGGTATCCAGTGCGCTTCTGCTTCAGCGTCTCCGGCACATGAGCAGGCGGGAGGTAAACCCCTTTGAGGTGTCCGCGTTGCACTGCCCATGTCAAGAAGCCATGCAGGTTCCGTCGGCTGACCTGGCGCATCCTGGAGCCCTGTTCCCAGCGCTTCAGGGTCAACTCCATTAGTTCAGTGCCATCAACAGCGCGGGCGTAAAGCTCACCCGCACGGGTCAACACCGGCAAATAGTGATCACGCCATGTCGTGTCATTGGCGGATGGTCGCTGTTCACGAAAGCCAGCGATCAGCTCATCCCAATTCAGCTTCTGATGGCTGCTGGCGGTATTGGCACCCTGCGCCGCTTTCTGCAGCGTTAGCCCTTCAGAGGCCACACGCTTGGCGATCTGCTGCACCCGTGGCAAGGCAGCCGCAGCGCCTTCCTCTGACCAGCGATAAGGCAGGGATGTGGATTGCTTGGCGTGTTCCAGGCGAATAGAGCCCTTGTCCTCTCGGACGTACCAGCCAGCGCCACAAGACAGGGCGAATAGCCCGACGGAACGGTTTAACCCAGTCAGCGGTTTAAGAGACCCGAGACATCAGCAGCGCGAAAGGAGCGCGAAAACAGCGCGAACTGAGGGTAATCGGTTGGAAGCTGTTGCAACACCCCTTTAGTGACAACCGCAGTTTTCACCGGCACTTTCGCTTCCTCACAAGCGTTAGAGCTTTGCTTTGGGAGCAAGATGCCGCAGGTTCGAATCCTGTCTCCCCGATGCGATCA
>WTGE01000085.1 GCA_011525445.1 Synechococcus sp. CO36386bin_37 | reverse complement strand
ACCGACTGGGCTTATCAGGCACTCAGCAACCTGATCGAGCGCTACGGCTGTGTGGCTGGTTATCCCAACGGCACCTACCGCGGCAACCGGGCCATGACCCGCTTCGAAGCGGCTGCTCTGTTGAACGCCTGTCTCGACCGCGTCACCGAAGTGACCGACGAGCTCAAGCGCCTGATGAAGGAGTTCGAAAAGGAACTCGCCATCCTCAAGGGCCGTGTGGACGGTCTGGAAGCCCGCGTTGGCGAACTGGAAGCCACTCAGTTCTCCACCACCACCAAGATCAGTGGAACCGCAACGTTTGTCGTTGGCGCCAATCAATTTTCCGGGAACCAATCTCTCGCTGACGAATTCAATCGCACACAGGGAGCTACAACATTCAATAACGATCTTCAACTCAGTTTGGAGACAAGTTTTACGGGTCAAGATCTGCTGCTCACGGTTCTTCGTGCAGGTAATTTTGAATCGTCAGCATTTCTCAGTGGTGAGCCTTCAGGCCTATCAACTTTGGAAACAGCGTTTCAGGAGAATTCTGTTGATAATTCGCTGGGGATTGATAAGTTGTTTTATCAATTTCCTGTAGCCGATTCACTCACCTTCACTTTCGGTGCTCTTGTTGGCCAGGAGGATATGCTCGCTGTATGGCCAAGTGTTTATCCAAGTGACGCAATCCTGGACGTGACCACGCTGAATGGCGCACCAGCTGCCTACAACAAAAATTTAGGACCTGGAGCTGGAGTGAGTTGGGCGAATGGCAGAGGTTTCAGTGTTTCAGCAAACTATGTGGCGGCACAGGCCGCTGATTCTGATCCCAACATCGGTGGTCTTGGAACTCAGTTTTCTGAGGCCAGCGGTAGCGTCCAAATCGCCTATGAATCGGAAGGTTGGAAGATTGCTGCGATTTGGTCTGGCGTTCAAAGCCCCGCTGATCTGGTAGGAGGTTTCGGCACTCGTTTTACTGAAAACAATTATTTTGCTGGTAAAAATGCCTTTATGAATGCTTGGGGTATCGGTGGCTCATGGCAACCACACAATAGTGGCTGGATACCATCAATATCTGGAGGATATGGATTCAATTCTGTTGTTGCAAAAAACGATAGAAATATCACTGCCAGTCAATCCTGGAATGTTGGACTCCAGTGGAGTGATGTCTTGCTTATAGGCAACAGTGCTGGAATGGCTGTTGGTCAGCCCGTCTTTGCAATCAGTCAGAAGGGTGGTCAAACTCCGGCTGATGGAAACTATGTCTGGGAATGGTGGTATCAATTTCAGATCACAGATGCAATTAGTGTTACACCAGCTGCTTTCTACTTGAGTCGTCCATTGGGTCAAGCGACGAACGTTGATGGAGAACAAAAGACCTTCAGTCAGCTTGGTGGGTTGGTGAAAACCTCTTTCCGCTTTTAGGTGTTTCCACTATAAGTGTCTTTTTCTATGCATATAATGTGCAGAATTTTCCAATTCTTACTCAGTTCTTGTTGATGGGGCTCATCTCTTGCGTAATCCGGAGAGCTGTGAGTTACAACCATTGATTGAGTTAGGACTAAGCCAATGCACTTGTTTTTGTTGGTACGACCGCCGCAAAGATCTTGATTGATCTTTAGGTGCTTTGATGGTTCAACCTTGATAACTATAGGCTTATGGATTATAATTTTTAGAGCTGCAATGTCAACTGTAAATAATGGTGTGTTAGCAGTTTTTGGCTGGAGATTATCTTTGAGCTTGCTATATCATGATCTATCACTGCTTAAGTTTAATGGTGGCAAAGCATTGCTCGTGAAAATATTTAAGGAACCAGATTAGAATTTCAAATTTGATAACAAATAGAATCATCCAATTCCGTCAGATTCCTACAAACGAAGCTGATGAAGCGTCAGGCCCGATAAAATCATCACTGCCCCACTCAGGGCCCATAACCCTAGAGGTTCTCCTAAAAACAGATTGGCACCCAGAAGTGCGACGACAAGTGTGAGTGAACTCCACAAACTGATTTGTGCAACGCCTAGAGATCGATACGATTGCATCAAAGTCCACTGACTTCCAAGACTGATTGTGATTCCGTAAAGACCAATCACACTTAAAACCCACCATTGCTGAAGAGCAATGAAATGCAAAGGTCCATAGAAAATCAATGCCAGAACAGCGAAAACCAGAGCAGATGAAATGCTTCCAACGCCTACGGTCAACCCCACTCCCATGTCCCTCAGGCTGCATAACCTGTTGAGAATGCCGCCAACTGCGAACGCAACAATGGCCACTGTTCCCCATGCTAAACCCGGCCAAGTCTGTGCTGACACAAGCATCGTCATTGTTCCTCCTGCACTCTGACTACCTAGGAAAACTCCAAGACAAATCAGAGCCAAGGCAAATGGAAATTGTTTAGGTAGTTTTTCTTGAAGGAATAGTCTCGCAGTTAGGGTTGATAATGGGATTGTGAGACTGAAAAGCAATGTCTGAGCGACAACGCTGAGATATTCCAGAGCTAAGAAAAATCCAACTGGACCTAGAAAATATCCCAGGAAACCCTGCCAGAAAAGTAGCTTTCGGTCATTCGAAGATAATTGTAGAAGCTGCGATTTAAACTGAACACGATCGATCAATACCATCACCACCCCAGTAATCAGGCTTGAAAAGAAGAAAACATTACAAAAACTGATCAGATCTCCTCCTGTTTTTTGAAGCAGTTTCAGTACATTTCCTTCTGAACCACGAAGAAGAATGAAAAGCCCCAGGATTAGGACAGCATGCATCTGATCGATTCGAACAGACTAATCATATCTCTAGCGAACTACAAAAGCCTTTCTAACGGCTCAAGTGATTCCAAATCAATTCATGCATCATGCCGACTAAACTTGCAACCATTGGGTCCAACCTTCTCTTCTACTTGTCATCAAAGACTGATGTCAGGATCGTTTAATCCTAATGACGGAGCCTCATTTGTAGTTTTGACTCACAATTCACTCATGATCGATCAAATGGCAGTGATCCCCAGGCAGTATCAATCAAAGATAATATATTTTTTCGAGATTGATCTCTTTTGCACAGGTATCTCAATCGGTGTCTCAAGGAGGTCAGGCTATCAGCTTTGTCCATGTGTATGTGCGTTGTTTTGTATCATAATAATGTCCTTTCAGCCGGTTATCTGACGTGATTGACAATTGCGTATCGATTCATCCCTACTTTGTGATCAAGAATGGCTGTTCTGATCAATTTCGCGAGGTTTGCAAGAAGTTTATTGCTAAAACATCTCGTGAGAAGGGTTGCTTGTATTACGGCTTCTCTTTTGCAGGTCATCAAGCCTTCTGCCGTGAAGGTTATGTCGATGCTGATGCAGCCCTCCTCCATCTGGACAATGTAGGCGCTGAGATCCAGGAAGCACTTCAGTATGCTGAACTCGAGCGCCTGGAAATCCATGGGAACGCTGATCAGCTTGCGATTCTCAAATCCAAGGTCGCTGCATTGAACCCATTGTTATTCACCCTGGAACAGGGATTCCGTCACTGACCATTGCTGAAGTGGTTTCGCAGTTCCAAGCCGAGGATCACGGTCTCGATGGATACTGAATGTGTCTGAGTGATGGGTGGTGTCGCTGCCTTTGTTGAGACTATCTTCCATTTTCCAATAATCAGCGTTGATTCCTTCGTCGTTGTTAAGACCCTGCCCATCTGTCTCTGGTATCAACTCAGGGGTGAGGTGGGTTTTTGATCGTATTGGAATCGGAAACTAATTGTTGGCAGCTCAAGAGTGCAGTACTGATTAATCCAACACCAAGGGCGATAGTGGCGATTTCAAATAAATTCGTATACGTCGCTCCGCGCTTGAGTAAGGCGGACATCCCAAGACTTCCCACACTCAACCCTATCGCAAAGATCAGACTCAGGTTGCCCCATACTCTGGGATGCTGTTCAGGACCTACGCATTCCATCGTGCGCTGCGAGGTTGCTGATACCATTCCAAGAACAAAGAAACCTGATAATCCAGCTGCAACAGCTAATAACCAAATCTGCTTGGTGATTAAAACAAGAAACAGACTGATAACACCAGTTGAAAACATCGTCAGTAGTGTTGTGCGGCTTCCGAATCGAGTGACAAGTAATCCACTGCTTGCAGCACCTACGGCAAATCCCAAGCCAAGGAAACTGAAGATCTGACTCGCTTCTGTAATGGCAACCCCTAAATCACGATGCAGATAATCAGTCATGAACAGAGTTGGTGGTTGCATACCAATCGCTCCACATGCATAGGCACAACCAAGACCAAGCAGCACTTTCTTCTGGTTTCCCGTAAAGCGTACAGATTGAGCATGAGCAGGCATTGGTTGTGCCGATGCCCTTGAGGTGAGTGGCCATACAGCAAGAGACGCTAATGCGATCAGCAGTGCTTCATAGAACCATCCAACTTGCACTTCTTTTGTGAGAACAAATGGGAGCGTTAGTGAAACGAAAAGAGTAAACAGTCCAGCACCAGAAAATGCCAATCCAGCGCCAATCTTTTTGAGTTTTTCAGGAAGCTGTGACGCTAAGACGGACGGGGTTAAGACCACCAGAGGTGCTGCCGATAATCCAGCGATGAATCTTGCAATGACAAGCCATGAAAACCCTAAGTTGAAAGACGACATCACGACACCCAATAAACCAAATCCAAGGCCCATTCTCATCACCGACTGAACTCCAAAGTGTCGAGGTAAGATGAGAGCGATTAAGCAACTGATCACGTAACCAGTACAGTTAGCCCCTCCAAGAAAACCAGCCTGAGGGATATCGACCCACCCATCTCTGATCAGTGCCGGAACCAGAGGCGTATAGGCAAATCTAGACATCCCAAGTGCAACGCCAATTGCACAAATGCCAGCCAGTATTGACCTGAAAGGACTTAATTTCGTCTGAGGCATAGGAATGGATTAGACCTCTTGCTTGAATTGAATTTTATCGTCCTGTGCATATCTCGGCCTGATAATGATCCATCGCTGGTTTCAGTCTTGATTCAACCTTGTTACCCGCTTTTCGTTTATCCCATCCTTGAGCGATAGGGATCTCATGAGACTTCAATACTGAGATGGATTCGTCTTCAGCTCCTCTCTGGAGTGAATCATCCGGCCTCTCTGCCATCAATCGAGCTCCATTTTCATCGTGTAACGGTTCATCGCTGCCAATGTCCATGCTGACCTTTCCTGGTAATGCATCCTATGGAGCCAGCAGAGCAGCGTTCCTGAGGGAATTCTGAGGTCTGGCAACACGGGGCTTGCATAACTTTGAGAGCGCGGTTCCATAGTTCAACTCTGTGACCGGCTGATGTCCTTGCTTTTAAAGCGGCAAATCGAGCGGCTGGAATCCGCCATTGATCGATCGACTGACTGGCTCGAGGTTCAATATCTGAAGGCTGAGCTTGAACAGATCAAAGACTTATATGAGGAGCGCGTCGCAGACGCCGCCTGATCAACGCCTTCACCCCCACGGGGTACCTGATGAAGCAACGTCATGACAACGATTGGAGTGAAGGTTAGATCGCGCGAGCGTTGTTGTGTCCTCTTCGCTCCCTTCCTCCAATCCTTCAACATTCAGTCAGGAGAATCTTTTTTCGTCCGATAGTCGTTGCGAGCTCAACGGCATGCCGATGGTGCCATTGGCTGAATCAGATCAGTGGGAAATCCTGCGCCTGATCGAAATTCCTGCGTTTCAGAGCCTTTTACCGCTGCGGTTGGCACTGGCCGGAGCATCGAGTGACATCCCTGGACGCCAGTGCTGCACAGCAAAGGTCTGTTGTGGTGCTGGGATGCCGCTGGAAGGACGTTGAAGCAGGCTCCGCCAACCACTGGTCCACTCGATCAGCACATTGCCGTTGGAGCGCAACGACCAGGAGCCATCAGCCACTTGATCGATGTTGTTGAAGGCCAGTCCATTGGAGGTGAGCACTGCCAGATAATCAGGTTTGTCCTTCTGAGTAGGTGCGAGTTTGTAGGCTCCAACCCAACCCATTTCCGGGCTGTTGAGTTGGACAGCCTTGCCGTGGTTGCTGGGTGATCCATTGAGTGAGGAACCCGGTTTCCACGACCACTGAACCGGTCCGGCCGGCCCCACCTGGATCGTGTCGGTCCAGCCATCCTGATAAGTGGAACGGATACCATTACCCCATCGTTTCCAGCTTCCGGTCTCCAGCAGTTGGTTGCGTGTCATCCGCTGTGGCCTTCCGAGATCAGGGTGGCGTTTGCCGATCACCGTGAGGGAGCTGCCATCGGATCGAAGGATCAGGTTGAAGGGCACGTTGTCGTTATCCGTGAGGACCCAGGTGCCCACCATCCGTTTGGCATCGGGTTGCGGAAATCCCGCACCCATCAACGTTGCGCCCAGCAGAAGGGCAGCAGAGGGTTTCAACCAAGACAGGCCCATTGTTGTGTGAAGTCTTCCCTTGCATTAGCAGTGATCGATCGGAGCGGCTAACCAATCCTCAGTCGATCTGCGATCAAGCACTCATTGCAAGGGAGAGTGTCAGAACGGGAGGTGTTCATGGCCAAAGCCACTTGGATCCCACCAGTCCAGGTCAGCCGAGCGGTAAGCCACCACATTGAACATGCCACGCACGTGGTGATAAGCGATATGGCAGTGGAAAGCCCAGATCCCTGGGTTGTTGGCATCAAAAGCAATGCGGCATGTTCCGCCTTTGGGCACATAAACGGTGTCGCGCATGGGGCCGTCCAAGGGGTTCCCATCGATCTCAAGAATCTGGAATTCATGGCCATGCAGATGCATGGGATGCCCCATGGGGGTGGGATTGGTGAACACCATTTCCACCCGTTGGCCCTTTTCAACCCAGTAGGGATCGCGGTAGGGGTAAAAACGATCGTTCAGTCCCCAGGTGTATTTGGGAGCAGGGCCTGTGAGGGCAACGGGAATTGTGTTGTCAGCAGCGCGAGGCGCAAGCGGCCTTTGGGCGCGCAGTTGCCTGTCCTGGGTGAAATCGAGGCGTCCGGTCCACTGATCCGTTTGCGGCGCCAGATCGGGCACGTCCAGTTGTGGGTTGCTGCGCAGCACCACACCACAGCGCAGGTTGCTGCGTTCACCCAAGGCCAGCAGAGGAAACACCCCTGGTGTTTCGGGCACTTTGACCCGCAGCGTCAACCGTTGCGCCAGAGCGAGCTGAAACACGGAGCCGCGGATCGGTTCCACGGGATTGGCATCGGTGCGGAGCAGCTCGCCCTCGAGATCGCCAAGGTCCAGGAAAAAGCTCATGAAGGCGCTGCCGGCAACCCAGCGGATCGCCACGGTTTCGCCAGGTTTCACATCAATGATTTGGGGATCATCGAGGCTGCGTTCATTGGCCAGCAGCGCGTCGTAAATCACATCGGGAGCCATCATCAGGAGCCCTGGCTCCTGTTTCCAATGGAACCGTTGGTTGTTGTCATCCCACTGCTGGCTCAGCAGAGGGCGTGATTGTTTCCAATTGAAATCAGCCAGGGTTCTGGCCATGGCTGTGCCGCCACCACGCTCGCCAGCCACAACGTTGTTGAGAATCTGGTTTGCGGGCGTGAAGCTGAAGTCTCTGAGCATCACGGTGATGGTTCGATCAGCCCATTGCTCCTGTTCATTGTCAAGGATGACAAACGGCTCAGCGACATAGTCTTGCGTTTGCAGGCCATAGTGCGAATGCATCCAGAAGGTGCCGTTCTGCACCAGCGGGTAGTGGATGCGCTGGCGTTGCCCCGGAGGAATGGGTGGTTGCGTGACAAAGGGAACGCCATCCATGGCATTGGGAAGAATCAAGCCATGCCAGTGCACCGTGGTGGGTACC
>WTGE01000426.1 GCA_011525445.1 Synechococcus sp. CO36386bin_37 | reverse complement strand
CTGCTGGGCGTGCTTCGGTTGGGTTGTGGCAGAACTCGATTCCAATCGGTCAACACGCTCTTGCAGGCATGGCCTCTTCACGTAAGGCCCCTGCTGATCGGATCGTTGCTGCCAATGTTGAAGATCTTGTCCAGGCCTCAGCCGACGGACTCGCACCGGCTTTGGTCGCACGTCTGAAATTGGACGCGCACAAACTGACGGGTGCCATCGCCGGCGTCCGACAACTCTCCGCATTGGATGATCCCTTGGGAGTAAGACAGATGCATCGCGAGCTGGCGGATGGTCTGGTGATGGAGCGCGTCACTGTTCCACTCGGTGTTTTGGGGGTGATTTTTGAAGCCAGGCCCGATGCCGTGATTCAAATCGCTGCACTGGCGATTCGTTCCGGTAATGGCGCCATCCTGAAGGGGGGAAGCGAAGCCAATCGCACAAACCAGGCTGTGATGCAGTCCTTAAAAGAGGGGTTAAAAGGCAGCCCTGTGTCCGCAGATGCATTGGATTTGCTGACAACACGATCGGAAAGCTTGGCTCTTCTGCGCCTTGATGGCTTGGTTGACCTGATTATTCCTCGAGGGAGTAATGAGTTTGTGCGCTTCATCCAGGACAACACCCGAATTCCAGTGCTTGGCCATGCCGATGGGGTCTGCCATCTTTATGTGGATGAGCAAGTCGATTACTCCCAGGCACTGCGCATTGCGCTTGACAGCAAGACCCAATATCCAGCCGCTTGTAATGCCATCGAGACCTTGCTGGTTCATTCAGCCAGTGCGCAGGCTTTTTTGGAACAGGCCGTTCCCGCCTTCCATGCAGCTGGCGTAAGACTGCTTGGCGACGAGACCAGTCTTCACCTTGGTGTAGAGCAGATCGCAACTGCTGACGATTGGTCTAGGGAATATTTGGATCTTGTGCTTGCTGTGCGAGTGGTGAAGGATTTCGATGAGGCACTCGAACACATTCGACGTTACGGCTCTCGCCATACCGAGGCGATTGCGACGTCATATCCAGAAACCGCTGAAATGTTCTTGCGGGCCGTCGATAGCGCGGGTGTCTATCACAATTGTTCAACTCGTTTTGCGGATGGCTTCCGTTATGGCTTTGGAGCTGAGGTGGGAATCAGCACGCAAACATTGCCGCCACGTGGCCCCGTTGGATTGGAGGGTTTGGTGACTTATCGGTATCGAATCCGTGGAGATGGGCACATCGCCGCAGATTTTGCGGATGGGCACAAGCAGTTCAGCCATCGCGATCTACCGATTGAAGCAACGTGAAGTCCATGGATTGGATTCATCTTCAGGAGCTACGCCTTTGGGCCCATGTCGGTGTTCTGGAGCACGAACGCCGTGATGGGCAATGGTTTCAGCTTGATATCTCTTTGGGACTCGACCTCAGTCAATCGGCCCAGAACGATGCTCTTGATCACACTGCTGATTACAGCCTTGCTGTGATCGCACTTCAGCAGTTAGTAAAAGAGTTTAATTGTTCCACGATTGAGCGCTTCAGTGAAGAGATCTTTGCTGTGCTCGAGGGTCTTTATGGTCCCTTACCTGTCCATCTGATCTTGCAGAAGTGCCGTCCTCCCATCCCTGGTTTCAGCGGTACGGTTGCTGTTGAACGCTGGCGCCACTGGCCAGATGTGACACCTTCTTGATGCGATTTAACCCTGCTACTCGGCCACTCGTGCTCGTGCACGGTCTGTTTGATACGCCACGGTTGTTTTCGCGCTTGGAGCGTCGTCTCCAAGGACATCGCCAGTCCGTGTTCTCCCCGCACTTGCCCCATCGCTTCGGTGCGACTCCTTTGCGCCATCTCGCCCAGCAATTGGACAGTCAGATTCGAGTGCAATGGGACTTCGATCGGCCTATCGACCTCCTTGGATTTTCGATGGGAGGTGTGATTGCACGGATCTGGCTTCAAGAGTTTGGGGGAGGTCAGCGAACTTATCGCTTTCTCAGCGTCGGTAGTCCCCAAATGGGAACGCTTACAGCGCAGTTGATTCCGTCTTGGTTGTTTGCGGGTTTGGCAGACATGAAGCGAGGCAGTCCTTTGTTGCGTTCTCTCAATCAGGATTGTTCTGCGTTGCAAGGCGTGGATTGCATCAGTCTTTTCTGTCGATGGGATCTAATGGTTGTGCCGGGATGGCAAGCCGTGCTTCCGATCGGGTCCTCTCGAAGAGTGCGGGTTTGGACCCATCAGCAGTTAATGTCACACCCAAAGTCCCTCGATCTTTTGGTTGAAATACTTCACAGTGATTAACTGACATTGTTGTCAGATCTGGCCAAAATTGGTTTCAGATTGATTGTGAACCCATGTGCTTCTCGGCTTCAGCGAGTTTCACTGCATCCGCGGTTTTAGTGCCCTTGGGCTTGTATGCCCACCACCTTGCCTCTAAGGCAGAACGTCCTGGTTATCAACCTTTAGCACTTGTTCCTTTCTTTTTTGGTGTTCAGCAATTTGTTGAGGGTCTGGAGTGGACTGGAATCGTGGCAGGAAAGATTGAACCGTTGACTTCGCTTGCCGGACTTGGCTTTTTGTTCTTTGCTTATTGCTTCTGGATGATTTGGATACCGTGGAGTGCGTGGTCGATTAGCCGAACAACGGATTCCTCCGGTTTGCAGAAACGTTTGAAATGGGTTGCCATTGTTTCAACCGTCTTAGGAATTATTTTCTATGTGCCTCTCTTGCTCAACCCTCCGGCTCTTCAGCCTTCTGTGTTTAGTAATGGTCGGTTGATGTATGACGTTTCCAATCTGCATAGTATTTTTCATAACTTTGTGAATACTCAGCCTGTTGGTGAATTAATTTATTGGGGATTCATCGTTCTGCCCTTGATTGCTGTTAGCGACCGCGCAGTGAAGCTGTTTGGGATTTTGATCTTTGTTTCCATCTTTCTTACCTGGGTAACATATAGCGCCACTTTTAACTCCGTTTGGTGTTTCTATTGTGCGATCCTCTCAATAATGGTGGTGTGGATTGTCAATCGCCCACAGGTTCAGCGTTCTTGAACCGATGCTTGAGCAACTTTCTGAAACGCTTGCCTTGATGGGCAAGATGCTCATGGCTGTTGATACGGGTGTGGCTTTTCTTGCTGCAGTCGGCCTTTCAATGTCTGCTTCGCATCTTTTCTCCTTGCTTGCCAATCGACTCACGCCCAGGCAAATCTTTTTCCATATGGTGATGGATGCACTTGTGCTCAGTTTGGCTCTTCTCTTATGTCTTGTTTCTCATTGCCTAATGTTGGCTTTACTGGAACGAATACCATTGCATCCCATAACATTTGGCAATCAGATGGCAGTGGCGCTATGGCCTGGACTATTTTATGTTTTGGTTGCTGCTCCCTATGTCAGTGATCTTATTGCAGTAACACTATTAGCTTCTATTCACCTTAATATGATGATATTGGTGAATGCGATGTATGGCATACCCCTTCTCCATGCTTTCGTCATTTGTCTTCCCGGTTATATTATTGCCTTGCTACTTGTAGGTGCTTTATTTGCGCAGCGTTGGCGCTCCAGTTATGACACATTAGCTAAAGAAGTTTCCTTTCAAGTGCAACGATGACAGCCAGTAATGCCGTTTTAAGGAGTCACAGGCACAGCATTCGCCTCGGTGCACGGGTACTGATTGGTGCGTTGGTTGTTGTCGGTATCTTGTTGTTAATCGGTCTAGGTGTTGTTAGAAAAGACGCAACCTCTCTTTTTCAATCTAGAGCGTTGATGGAGCTCCTTAGCTTGTCAGCTGGGGTCTTGGTCATTGTGCTTGCTCTGATTGGTGTGTATTCGGTGATGGTTGATTTTGTGTTTTGGGAAGGTTGGATGCAGAGTTTCCCTGATGCCAGCGGCTTGTTTGCTGATAATGAAAAAAAGCAATCATCACATCGCCATTTTTTAGTCTACCTTGATGGGATTCATCAAAGTGAAGAAAGTCACCCTCCTCGAGTTCAGGAATTTTTAAGTTGCTTGGAAGAAGAGATTGCAAACGACTCGTTATTGGTTAGGGGTATCGAGGCTTATACAATCACAGATGTTGGCCTTCGTTCTGCCTCTTATTCGCGTTGGTTTTGGCAGCGATTGTTTGCTCTTCAGGAGCACCATTCGAACGGATTTGTAAAATTTATATGTGCATTTTGTATTCAGGCTAATAATATAATAAAGGTTGGAATTTCGTCTGATCGGCGTTATGGACCTGTTATGAATTATGAGCTGGCTTTAAAAATTGCGAGACGATTAGAACAAATGCACTTCCATCCTTCCCACGCATCTCGGATCGTTCTGGTTGGGTATAGCGGTGGTGCTGAGATGGCTATTGGTACCGCAGAGATGCTGCAAAAACTTTGTTGTATTCCTGTGCAAGTAATTACTGTTTGTGGAGTTTTCAGTGGTAATGCAGCGCTTCAAAATATCAATGATGTTGCCATGGTCGTTGGAAGTAAGGATCCTGTTGCTGCTTTTGGACGAATTGCCTATCCAGGACGTTTAGGCCTTCTTCCTCTTACAAATTGGAATCGTTGGCAACGTAATCATAATCTCCATCGTTATCAAATAGAGGGTATGAGTCACAATGGTTCTTCTGGACCCTTCAGTGTGGCATTTAGGCAGAATGTCGTGAAGGAAATTTGTCGTGAGTTGGAACGAAGTAACATCAGTTCCTATCCTGTTTGAGATCTTGAATGAGTAGAAAGGGAGTATTTGCGGGTTGACTTGCGAACAGCCTTCTCTCCGCATCCTCCCGTGTTTCTGAATTATGAAAAAGGTCTTGTGGCATGCTCTCCAAAGCGATTCTGTAACGTTCCACAGAATCACCGTGTGGACGCAAGTTTTTCTCTAGTAAATGGTTTAATTGTTTGTTCAATTTCTCTCTCCATAATCCGCCGAGTGTGAGAGGAAACAAACGTGTACGTCCTGTGATGGCTTGTTCAATCAGTGCCGTTGAATCAATGCAAAAACCGATGGCTCCGTATCCTCCAAGATGAAGCCTAGTTAAGCTGGATTCAGTATTATGGACTGCTCCCATCAGTTCACAGAGATCAACAGCAGCTGCTAATTCTTCGCCGGTAAATGATCGTTCCGAGTAACAGACTGTTCCGTTGAATCGCCCGTTTTGCCACGGGCGATCCAAATCATTCATCGCAGCCCAGCCATTCAGGCCTTCTGTGCCTTGGTAATACTGCAGCAAAACACTTTCGCCCTCCGGAGGTGTTAATTCCATTTCCAGACAAGCGTGAGGAAGCAAAGCTTTCATTTCGTTTTGATGCTTCCCTTGCAACCCTGTTCGGTACGGAACTCCAAGAGGAATTTGGCACCACTGGTTGTAGTTTTCGACGTATGTGCTGGCTCCAAGTCCGAAGCTGGCAACACTGGTGCGCACTTTCGCAACACAGGTCCAACCTCTTGCGTTCAGAGTGGCGATCAGATCCTTGCCGCTGGACTGACCTTCGAATCGAAAAGGATTGATATTCGAGTTCTGCGTCAGCAATACATTGCTGCCCAAAGCATTGAAGATTTGTGCCATCAGTTGATTCCGATGCCGAGCGTCTTCTGACTGGAGATAGGACAGTCCATGATTGCTCCAGATGATTTCGCCACCTAGTGAAGTCAGTTCTCTGAGGGTGAATCTGCTTCGTGTCTTGCTCTCGTTCTGTTCAGCATGTTGAAACTCAATGCATTGAATGTGCAATGCATCCAGTTGAATCGGAAGTTTGGAACGCGAGCCTTTGAAATCCTGGAAGAAACGCTGGCCCCAGCGGTCTACAGCAGTTGGGGATTCACCTCGTTTGGAGGGCACGAGATGTTGAAGATCATCGGCGAACGCCGCAAGCATCAAGGGACTGATGAGACCGTCCCCCAGCAAAGTTCCCAAGCCACGTAGATACTGGGGCAAAGCGGCGGGAGATTGTCTCCAGCCCCGGGGGAGCATGGCTAGGAGAGGAATCAGTCGTTGATGGTGCACGTCCTTCAGCAGCTCCGCAAGAAAGTCCCTTCGGTTGATTCCTCGCTTCAGGCTGCTGTTCTCAAGGGCCTCTTCGAGAGAGACAAGGCAATACGGGGCGGATGGGTCATCAACTGATTGAACCCAGTTCTGACTCAACCCAAGTAAGTCATCGTCCATTGTGTATGGATCAATGATCGGCCGTTGCAAGTCCAGAATGGCGGATTAGTGCTTCAGTACTTGCTGTTCTGCCGCGGAACGATTGGTAGATTTCGGCTGGTTTTTGACTTCCTCCCAAGCTGAGAACAGTGTCGCGAAACAGTTGGCCGGTTGCCTGGATGTCGTCTTCTTGATCCAGTCCCACTTCTTCGAAGGCAGCAAAAGCATCAGCACTAAGAACCTCAGCCCATTTGTAGGAGTAATACCCTGCTGAATATCCACCAGCAAAAATATGGCCGAACGCGCAGAGGAATCGATCCTCCGGGATCGGTGGCAGGACGGTTGTGGTGGTTGCGATCCTGCGCCTGAAGGCATCTGGGGTTTCATCCAGTTCTGGTGTCCAAGTGCTGTGGAGGCGTAAATCCGTCAAAGCGAAATGAACTTGGCGGAGAGTGCCGCATCCCTGCATGAAGGTTCGGCTTTCACGCAATTTGTTGTAATCCTCTTCTGGTAGCGGTTCCCCTGTTTGCCAATGACGAGCCATTCCCATCAAGGTTGTTCGATCGAGACACCAGTTCTCCATGAACTGACTCGGCAGTTCCACGGCATCCCACTCCACATTGTTGATTCCGGCGGCTTGGGGATGGTCAACGGTTGTGAGCATGTGCTGCAGTCCATGGCCGAACTCATGGAACAGCGTTTGAACTTCATCGAAACTCATCAGGCTTGGGATATTCCCTGCTGGCGGGGTTTGATTGCAGATGAGGTAAGCCACTGGATGGATGAGTTCGCCCTCGGAGGTTCTGGAGCGGTTCAGGCATTCATTCATCCAGGCACCACCACGCTTACTTGCGGGTCTGCTGAAGGGATCGAGATAGAAGGCTGCAAGAGGATTGCCTTCTTGATCGCTCACTCTGAAAAAGCGAACGTCTTGATGCCAGATCGGTGCTTCACCATCAGCGGACTTGATCTGAATGGAAAAAAGACGTTCGCAGAGATGAAACAAGCCGTCGAGCACCTGGGGCAAAGGAAACCATGGACGCAAGGCTTCCTGGTTGAGGTTGAATCGCTGTTGCCTTAATTGTTCTGACCAGTAGCTGAAGTCCCAAGGGGCGAATTCATCAGCTTCTTGGAAACCATGGTGGCGCGCACAGCCTCTGAGTTCGTCGAGTTCACGTTCAGCGACGGGGAGTGCTGCAACGCGTAGTTCTTCCAGAAGCTGTTCTACGGCGTCCACGTTGTCTGCCATTTTGGAAGCGAGACTGCGTTCAGCCCAGTTTTGATAACCAAGGAGTAAGGCTTGACGGCCACGCAGTGCAAGGATCTCTTCGATGAGAGGCGTGTTGTCCAGCTCTCCATCGCTCGCTCGACTCACCTGAGCTTTGTAGATCGTTTCTCTGAGCTGGCGATTATCGGCATGGGTCAGCACTGGCAAGTAGCGAGGCATATCAAGACCGAGTCGCCATGGCCCTTCCGATGCAGTGGGGGCTTGTCCGTTGGCCTGTTGATCCCCTGCCTCCTTGGCCGCTTCAGCCAGTGCCCGCAGGGCACGTTCCGGCAGTCCTTTTAACTCGTCCCGCTCACGGATCAGGAGGCTCCATACCTGTGTTGCATCGAGAACGTGATTGCTGAATTGGGTTGAAAGGGACGCCAGTTGTTCGCTTGTTGCGTTGAATTCTGCTTGAGCCTCTCCGCTCAAACC
>WTGE01000217.1 GCA_011525445.1 Synechococcus sp. CO36386bin_37 | reverse complement strand
AAGAGAAGCAAAAGCTTCGCTTTAACTACGGCGTTTCAGAACGCCAACTCGTGCGCTACGTGAAGAAAGCGCGTGCACAGGAGGGTTCGACTGGAACCAACCTGCTCAAATTGCTTGAGAATCGTCTCGACAATGTCTGTTTCCGCCTGGGTTTTGGACCAACCGTGCCCGGCGCACGCCAACTGGTGAATCACGGACACGTGACCGTGAACGGACGTGTGACCGATATCGCCAGCTACCAGTGCAAATCCGGTGATGTGATCGCCATCCGCGAGCGCAAGTGCAGCAAACAACTCGCGGAAGCCAACCTCCAGTTCCCTGGCCTGGCCAATGTGCCACCACACCTCGAACTCGACAAACCAAAACTCAGCGCCAAAGTGATTGGCCGTGCTGACCGCGAGTGGGTCGCACTTGAAATCAATGAACTCCTGGTGGTGGAGTACTACTCCAGAAAGGTCTAATTGCATCAAACACAAGGAATTGGAGTTCACTCCAATTCCTGATCAAGCTCCCATCGCTAAACAGCAATGGGAGCTTTTTTCAGGCTCTGAATATCCGCCTTGAGGCTAACAATCAAACCATGGAAATACGACGCCTTGATTTGTTGCTTGAATCAATCGAAAAGTCTGAGTCCTAAGCGCAAAAGTGCACCCATAATGGAATGCACATCAAGAGAAAGCATCAATCACTCCTTGACGACAAAGATCCATCGGGCTGGCTTCTGAACTTTGATCAGGAGTTCCCAAATCCGTTCGCTTTACCTTTGATCGACCTGATTGATGCGGATTTAGTTTTCTCTTGTCTAGAACCTGACGAATCGACTACAGGAGACTCGTTGCCCTTGAAGAACACCCCATCGAGCCAAACAGTGATCACATACACAACAATCAAAACCGGGATCAGAATGGCCCATTGATTGGGAAATTCATAAGGTATTTGCTGGACAGCAAAAATAGCCAAATACCCAGTAATTAACGTCAATATAAATCGCCGAAAACTTGCTGAATTCAAAAGAAACTCTCACCTTTTCAGCATTGTAATGCTCTTGATCAATTCATACAACAAAAGCCAATCCCTGTAGCTGCAGCCTGCTTCGGCGATGGAGCAGCCCTAAAGACCTACTGCCTTGCCCTCTCACTAACACGACTCTCGTTCTCAAGAGCGATTGAACATTCAGGATCCCTATCTCCATACTGACTGGGCTCTCGCATGGCCCAATACTCATCCACAACTCCGAGGAGATGCGCCATCGCCTTTTTGAGTGTTTGTCGCAGGCCCATCCCTAACACCATTCCAGAATCACTGTGGCAAACATTGGCTTGGCGTGCCACGAAACAGCCACTACTTCATCAATCCGCTGCAACGACTTCCAAACAGTCAGGATTCAAACGCGGTCTCGGACCAATGCTGAGAGCAGTATTCAGAACAATGATCAGACCATGATATCCATCAAACTCTCTTAGTTCAAGCATTACAGTTTCTGTGAGTCGCACCCATCAAGAGCCTGCAGCAAACAATGGCAATGCACAGACCTCAGCTCAACTCTGAACACTTTGACCGTGCAATTGCCCGATCAGCACTCACCGAAGATGAACGAGAACTCATTGAATTTGTGAGATTCACGGGAGTGATTGATGAATTGATTTTGAGAAAAGGATTATCACTTCCAACGAAACCACCTGCGCTCTGCAAACTTGCAGATGCATGCGAAAAACTGGGAGCGATGATTCCCGACCACTTTGAGGCAGTTCTGGCATGGTCCGCTGAGCGCAATGAAGACGGCATCGCCTGGAAAGGAAACCTGCTCTGCAATATTGCCTGTAACAGTGATGGAATTGAGCTTTCACCCAATGCAGGAACAGCCCTTTATCACACCTATGTTGTCCATCAAGAGTTATTCACAGGACTGGGCTGACACGACTTATTCTTCCGAATCGTCAAGTCGTCAAATCAGAGCTTTGAACTTAAAAGCCAAACAAATGATCATCAGCAGTAGGACTCAACGAATTAAATTTGCCTTGAAAAAGCCAAGACCCAGACCCATTCCTTTGGGCTTATCGTCCAAATAGGTTAAAGCAAGCTCAAAATCCATTAAGCCCTTTTCTTCAATCAATTGCCTGGATAACTGACCCTTTCCTTGATCAAGATAACGCCTGTGAATCTCGTCTTTGTTTTGACTTAAAAAATCAACAATCTCTTGAAGCACATGATCCCGCCACTCATCCTTGTCGTTTCGATCCACCTGCTTTTCACTCCTAACACAAGATTATCTATAATATTAATTCAATAAGGTGTAGATTGCAAAATAAAGAATGCGTGTGAAGGCAATCATCTTACGATCAGACCTGAGGGAAAACATAGTTTCTCGCATCAAAAACCTTCCATCCTCCTTCACGATCCAACTCAAGAACAGAGTCGTGAAATGGCAGCAGAGAAGATCGGTGTCCCACACTCACATAACCAGCACCGGCATCACCCAACAGCTGATAGACAGTCCTCTCGGTTGGAATATCCAAGGCGCTCGTGGATTCATCGAGCAGGACAAATTTTTCTTGAGCCAGCAAAACCCTCGCGAACGCAATTCTCTGCTGCTCGCCTACAGAAAGCACCTTCGGCCAGTCGATCAGCGCCTCCAATGACTCAATGGTCTGGTGGATGGAAGAAAGAGAAACCGAATCGAGCAATGCGTGAATCGTCTCCTGATTAAGATCCAAATCAACATCTGGATAGAGCAGTTGTTCACGCAAGGAGCCCGAAAACACATAGGGCTTTTGAGGAACAAAGATCACCCCCTCCCGAAATCCACGGGATGCCACCACTCCAGAAGATGGGGACCAAAGACCGCTGAACAGCCTGAGCAACGAAGTTTTCCCACACCCCGAAGGTCCAACCAAAAGGAGACGACTCCCCTGATGGAGATCGATGCTGAGATTGCGCACCAACGTGCGTTGTCCTGACGGAATCTCCACAGTGGCGGATTGCACATGAACCATCACGCCAGGAGAGAGCAATCTGGCATCGGCTGGAGAAGAGGAAAGAGACAACAACGGCCCATTGACTCGATCACCTGCACTACGGCCAAAGCCATGCCTGAGCTCACTCAGTCGTTGGCCATTGGAGAGCAAATTGGCAATATCATCAAAATGAACATAATAAAGCTGAAGGCGCTCATCACAACAGAGAACGCTATTTGCACTTGGGTAAAAACACCGAACTCTATTTCTCCTTTAAAGTATACAGCCCAAAGCAAAAGATAGGGCGCTAAACTAGAAAAATTTCTGAATACAACAGCAACAGACGTTACCGCAGAGCTAACACGAATAACACGATACTGATTCCTGATTGCCGCAATCAAAGCCCCGACTCCAAGAGCCCACTCGCTCCTTTCACCACGATAAAATGCAATCGACTCTGCATTATCACGCACACGCGTCAAAAAATAGCGAAAGTTTGCATTTAAGCGCAATTGAGAATAATTCAGCCGAACCAATTTTCGACCTACATAGGCAATAAAACCTGTTGAAAGTGCTGCATAGAGAAGCACATAGAGCAGGATCCGTGCATCAATGGTGATCAAGACAATGGCAAAGCTTGCCGCCGACACACAAGAATCAATCAACTGAAAAAACAACTCAGACGACTGACGCGTGAAATCATCAACATCCTGGGAAATTCTTTGATCTGGATTATCAATCTGAACGCCATCAACCCCTCCAGAAGAACTAATTCGATAAAAACACCTTTCTCCAAGGTATCCACTAAAGAACCGACGAGTCATCGCTTCACGCCAAAAATTGGCAAAAGCACTTTTTACAAAAACGTAGATGTAGATCACTGGGACAAAAATTGCCAAGCAAAACAGAAATCCGAGCCAAACCCCAACGTGCATCTTCGATATTCTTGGCCACGAATGAATCCGTCAGATCCCTTAAGAAATATGTAAATAGAACCGTCAATGCGTTGGCAATCAACAACAACCAAAAGGAGCCAACCACATACAACCAAGCAACACGCCGACGGACATCCATTCCTCTGAGAGCCCAGATCGCAAAACCACCCGCCAAAACAGACAGCAGCGTCAGCACCATCAGGGCACGACTTTTAAATAGCCAAGCAACAAAATCAACCATGACACTCAGACCAACGGTTAAGTCAGCTGGCAGAAGATGGCTGATCAGACCATTCACAAACACGATGGTCCAAGCCATTAAGCCAAGAGACACGGCAATTGCCGCACTCATCAGAGCGACAAACAGCCCTAACGAACGCTGATCCGTTCCATTCACGAACAAGGGCAACAACAATTACCGCAAATCTTTCGTTGTCGTTGTGCCCATCAGACCTCGAAGCTCAGCTTCACTTTGACCAGCAGCAAGCACCTCCGCCAACGGATCGTTGAATAGCCTTCAGACCGATCGCATCCGCGCCTTGAAGCGTCCCGTCCCAGAATCGGCGACAGCCACCCGGGCCATTCACCACGGCGACAGCTTCGCCGGAGAGACCGGCACGGTGATGCCCCCGATCTTCACCACCTCAACCTTTGAGCACGGCAACCCTGGTGGGTTTGATTACACACGCTCAGGCAATCCCAACTTCCGAATCCTCGAGAGTGTCCTGGCCTCAGTGGAGGCATGTACCCATGCCACGGTTTTTGGCTCCGGAGTGAGTGCGATCACTGCGATTGCCTCCACGCTGAGCCAAGGAGACACGGTGCTCTGCGAGGAAAATCTCTATGGCTGCACCGTCAGGCTGTTCGAACAGGTGTTCGCCAAGTTTGGAGTCCAAACCGAGTGGATTGATTTCACCAGGCCTGAAGCACTCACCAGGATTGAATCCCTCCAACCCGCCATGGTCTGGCTGGAAAGTCCAACCAATCCCCTACTCAAGGTGATTGATCTTGAAAGCGTTTGTGGTGCAGCAGCAGCAGCCGGTGTCCCCTGCGTTGTCGACAACACCTTTGCGACCGCCCTGGTGCAACAACCTCTGAAACTCGGCGCCACGCTCTCACTCACCAGCACCACGAAATACATCAACGGACATTCGGATGCCCTTGGAGGAGCCGTATGCACCGATGATCCCAACTGGCACCAAAAGATGGTGTTTGCGCAAAAAGCGCTGGGACTGATGCCCTCCCCGTTCGATTGCTGGCTGATCACCCGAGGCATCAAAACCCTGCCGCTTCGCCTCAATCAACAGATGGTCAACGCAGCAGCAGTCGCCAATCATCTGGCCTCTCATCCCTCAGTACTGTGGGTCCGTTATCCGGGACGCGATGATCATCCGCAACGGAGCGTGGCTCAGCGGCAGATGAAGGGGGGCGGGGCCATCGTGACGATTGGATTAAAGGCCAGCCGTGAACAGGCCTATGAAGTCTGCAAGGCCCTGCACTGGTTCACGATGGCAGAAAGTCTGGGCGGAGTTGAGAGCTTGATCTGCCACCCGGCCACCATGACCCATGCCGCCGTTGCGACTGAAATCAAAGACGCTTTGGGGATCACTGATGGATTGATTCGTCTTTCCCTGGGCTGCGAGGAGTTGAACGACCTTGTGGTCGACCTCGATCACGCTCTCACCCTGCTTCCGTGAGTCCACGCGATCTGCTCAACGATCCCTGTTGGCAGGGCAAAGACCTGGGGCATCCCCTTCCCGACGGCCCCCACGCCGTATCGGTGGCCTTACCGCGCTGGAGCGATGTGATTGCCTATGAGGACCAGGATCCAAAGTGCCGGTCCCAGCTGCGAGCCGTTTATCCACGTTTCGCCTTCCATCCATTAGTCGCCGCGATTGCCCAAAGAGCTTTAGCGACAGCACCCGCTGGATCGAGCGCCTGGCCCTATCCCAATGACGCTGCTGCGCTACTGGCTCAGGAACACTGCCTGAAACAGGCCGCCAACGCCTCCACTCTCATCGGTCTCCAAGACGGACTCAAGGTCCTGATTGCCGATCCTGAGGCCAGCCCGCATGCCAAGGCCTTTTGGCAACACGCCGGTCTAGGCGCATCATCGCGATTGGCAGCGATCAGCTTGAACCAGCATCCAGCACCCTCTGAAGCGGATGGCGCTGAAGCCAGAAAACGAGTGCGCACGCGACTCGCCAGCATTTATGGCTGTGATCCCTCACAATTCAGCCTGCATCCCTCCGGAATGGCGGCTCTGCATACCGCTTTGCGACTGGTGACAGCACTGCGCCCCGGACGCCCCACCTTGCAAATTGGCTTTCCCTATGTGGATGTTCTCAAGCTCCCGCAGGCGGTTTTTGACGGCAGTGAGCTTCTGATCAATGGCAACACCAACACCGTAAAAGCGGCTCTCGATCGCCTCGATCCGGCTGCGGTGATTGTGGAGATCCCAAGCAATCCACTCCTTCAGTGTGTTGATCTGCCGGCCATCGCGAATCTGGCCCACGCGCGAGGGATCCCGGTCATCGCCGACGACACGATCGGATCCTGTGTCAACGTTGATCTCCTGCCTCACGCAGACCTGATCTTCAGTTCACTCACCAAAAGTTTCTCAGGTCGGGGCGATGTGTTGTCCGGTGCTCTGCTGATCAACCCAGCCTCCAGCTGGAACCATCCCTTCAGAGGAGAGCGATCAAGAAAGGGAACCATTGGCATCAGCGATGCCGATGCAATGGCCTTGGAGCAGGTCAGTCGTGATGCTCCAACACGCATCCCACGTCTGAATCGCAATGCCTACGAACTGGCCTTGAGGTTGCAACAACATCCCGACGTCGATCGGGTGTATTACCCAGATCAATGCCCCAATTTCCGTTCGCTGCTGCGGCCCAATGGAGGATATGGCTGCCTGCTGTCGTTTGTTCTGAAAGGGGGATACGACCATTCCCGGAAGGTGTACGACGCCCTGTCGGTCTGCAAAGGGCCAAGCCTGGGAACGCCCTTCACCTTGATGTGCCCCTACGTCCTCCTTGCCCACTACGACGAGCTGAGTTGGGCCGAGACCTGTGGCGTTCCATCCCACCTGCTGCGCGTATCGGTAGGGCTGGAACAACCAGAAGAGCTTTGGGAACGTTTTGAGCTTGCTCTCACGCACGCTCAGCATTAGAAGTGAAACCGCAAACTTGCCGAAGCGCGTGAGGTCACAGATCAATGGCTGTGCCTGCCCTCTCGAGATTGGATTGACCTGCAGGACGAACAAGTACGGCGGAGGATCCTGAGCGGGGTTGAAGCCTTCCCTCCAGACATCACGGTGACCGCATCATTCGCAATGCATCAATGCACGGGCAGCACCCAGACCAGCTCCGAAGCAGGGCGCAGAATCGCGATCGAAGAGCCGTCCTTAACAACAACATCCAGAAGAGGTGCTTGATCAAAACCTCCGTAAGCCCCCGAGCACCTGCCATCGCCTGCGGCACTGCAGTCAAACAATGGTTGCGATACGTCTCCAAGACGATTGTGATCCTTGTAGAACACTCGTCTCCGTCCATTGCTCATGTACCCAAACAGAGCTATCTGCCTGGCTGCTGCTCCCCACCATCAGCTCGAACAGCCTTTGGGAAAGCAATCAATCCAGCCAAAGTGACAAGCAACACGAACAGAATGTTCAGTGGAAACTGAACAACAAAGCAGCTGATTGGGACCAATGACCTTGGCCTTGACTTCGAACTCCTAGGAGGCCTTGAACGAAGTCTTAATAAGGCCTGAAGCTGTCATCCACAGTCAAGGATGGCAATTAAATTTTGAGTAATTAGATTCAGCCCTAATGCCTCGCGTCTACGCCGACAACAGCCAAGCCATCGGCAACACTCCACTCGTTCGACTGAATCACGTCACCAAGGGCTGCAAGGCCACTGTCTTAGCCAAGATCGAAGGCCGCAACCCCGCTTACAGCGTGAAATGCCGGATCGGCGCCAACATGATCTGGGATGCTGAAAAACGCGGTGCTCTGACGGAAGGGC
>WTGE01000084.1 GCA_011525445.1 Synechococcus sp. CO36386bin_37 | reverse complement strand
GGATGGCTGAGAACTAATTCGTGAGCCCCAACTCCGGTCAGATTGAGTTCAACATCAAACCGCACCCCATAGGTGCCCACATTATTCAGAGCGGAGTCAATCATCCTTGTTGATAATTGGTTGACCTGTATATCTCTTGTTCCAAAATTGTGTTTGCGCGTACTCGTTAAAGGAATGTGCAAGGCACCCTGTGAAAGATCATGGTTGATTGAGGCTTTGTACTCATCTCCCAGAGCAACTCCAGCGACTCTTGAAAAAACTTTTCCGGTGCGAATTTCATTAAGGCGATTTAAATAAATGCGACCTGGAGCTAATCTTTTGCTGTCTAATACGGCAATCAAGTCCTGCTCTTGGTTGGTTTCTTCAGCGGCAACGACTGCAAGCTGAAAGGGCCCATCGCTTCGGCCTCTCAACAGCCCATTCATGATCCCCCGGGCTGGTAAAACAGTGCTCACAATCACCCTTCTGCTGCGGGGTGGAATCGTGATCTGAGAAGGAAGCTTGCGATCAAGCTCTCCGCGCAGCATCTGCACGGCTGTTGCGTCCCCTGGTCCGGTGTTCCATGGTCGAGGACCGAGGGGTTTCACACCCATCAGCCGATTGGGGTGATAGGGAGCTTCGAAGCTGTTCTTGACGGATCCTCTCTTGAATTGAAGGGTGACGGGCTGACGACCGGGGTTCGTGGCAATAGCGGCAACTGTGAGTAAGCCTCTTGCCCGTCGTCCCCCTAAACGACTGGTGTCTTGTGGATAATATTTGTGGTGCATATGCAAACCAAATTCGCCATTAAATGTGAATTCGGCATTTTGCAAGGCTTGATTGTTTTCCGCTGCAATTGCTGATCCTGGAGCTGTATTAACGAGAATTCCTGGTCCCTTGACGATTTCGGGTTGGTTGGAATGCAGAACAGGCACATTGTTGAATGTGCCGTTGAGAGCACGTGCCCGTTGCCCGGCCATGAGGGGCACGTAGGCATGTGCGTGGTGGAACATGCCGAACTCGCATGTCGCAGCTGCGACACTGATCAAGACCAATTTTGATAATCGGTGAGACACGCGAGACTGGTGTGTTGGCTCTGCGGTATGGGCGCTCCGCAAGTTCCAAACCTAATCGTCGGTTCCGGAAGCGCCAAGTGCGCGTTGACAGTCTCGATTTCTGGAACAATTCGCCAGGATTAGGGGAAAGCTTGTGTTTTCCATGCTCCCTCCGTTTTTCTGCCAACCCTCATGCGAATCCACACGGTGGCGCCACCACCACCAGCAGCGCAAGTTGGAGATGCTTCGTTTCTGGCGTGACGGCCTGGAGCGGCAGCTTGCCGCCGTGACGGCAGCGATGAGCACCTTGGAGGGTCAGATTCAACGTGATCAGGATTCCGGTCAGGAGACCTGATCACCGAGCTCCTTCCGCAATTGCGCGAGGGCTCGCTTCAGTCTCCGCTGCATCGTCATCGCGCTGACTCCCTGCCCTCGGCCTGCAGCGCGCAGGCTGCTGCCTTCCAAAACCACACTGACCAAGGCCTTGCGCTCTTCGGGAACCAGGCGGTTGATCGCTGTCCAGAGTCGGCGCGAGCACTCCTTCTCCAGTAGGGGCTGCCAGCTCGTCTGTTGGGAGACCTGACGACTCTCGTCCAGCGGTTCCCAACCTCGACGGCAGCGATAGGTATGGAGTTTGAACTCCATCTCCGCAGACAGGGGCTGGGCTCGATCGGCCTCGACGTTGGTCGTTTTGATCGTGGCCTGAGCCTGCTCTTGAAGACGTCTGGGAAGCCGAATCAATCCCACGTTGTCTCTGAGGTAATGGAGGATGGCACCCCTGATGTGAGGTTTGGCATAAACCGCAAACGATCGTTGGCGTGTTTGCTCGTACCCTCTGGCAGCACGCAGTAAACCCAGTCGTCCCACCTGTCTGAGATCATCGCGGTCCAGCCCGGAGCATTTGGCGTAATGGCCGGCGATCGGATCCACCAGCTTGAGGTGATCTTCAATGATCCGATTTCGCTTCGTGTTGTTCAAGTGCATCACCGTTGTCAGGAAAGCGGGCCGGATGTGACCGGTTGTCCTCTTTCAGGCAGACAGTTAGTGGGACGTTTTAACAACAGTGCTTCCACGGATTTCGGGAACCACTTGTCTCAACAGGGCTTCAGGTCCATGACGTTTCAACCAGTTCAGATCGGACTGCGCTGTTGCCAGGAGATAACCCGCAAAACCCAGCCCATTCACACTGAAACCTGCAGCACCTTCCTGCCGACGGATCACCATCGCCATCCATTGCGGCGTGAGCAGCAGGTTGTAAGACAACCTGGGCCGATGATTCTCAGAAGGCTGACCCAGACCAAGACTTTGGGCGAGTTTGAGATAGCTGGTGTGAAGTGCATCAGCTCTTGTCTGCTGATTGTTGTCTTGGCTCAACCTTGAAACAACAGAGCAACTGTTATTCAGGACGTCCAGGTTCGAATCTGTGGCTTTTAGATGTTGGAGTTGTTTCTGAAACCATCGATCTCTCGGGCAGCACATCACATTCTTTTGTCTTGGCAGAAGCTGAAGATGACGATGCGGTTGACTTGCACCTGCGATTGGTCCGCTGTTGAAAAACCACAGTCCCGACGTGTCATCATCCACGCGAACGAATGATTCCCAGTCAGAGATCGTCAGCCAATCATCCTGTGCCGCCCAATCAGCAGTAATGAGCAACATATGACCTCGCTGAACAGGATATTTATTCAAAATGAGAGCGTGGTCTGCGTCAGGACGTGACACCTCAAGTTGAGGATCCCAGGGTTGGAATGGATTGGGTTTTGGTCCTTCGCGTTTTAAATGTTTTGGTAACCGACTTTCAAGAGTTCGCAACTCAAACTGAGTGTCATCTTTTCCAATGATTTGTTCCAGTCTGGTCTGAAGCGGTATCAGGGATCCGGTTCTTAAGGCTTCTTCGCTCTGGTCCAGAGCTTGTTTCCAATAGGTTTCAGCTCTCATTCGTTTTTAACCGTGCCAAAGACGCGCCCCTGTAATACCGACTCAGAATTTCATTGAATTTCAATCCTTTCATGGCCATATCCTGTGCACCATGTTGGCTCATGCTCGCGCCAAGATGACTGTGGGCTTCAGCAACGATTTCATTTGTTGATGCATAAAGCGATTCAACAAGACCTCCCCTGAAAGTTAGAACAAGTCCTCGGGTGGATTGCGTTGCTGCTGCTGTGGCAGGACTCTGGGAGTTCAATCCTCCATAGGCCTGCCATCGCGTTGTATCTCCAAGATTGAAATCGGAATCGGCAGGACGGACTAAATGCACGAGTGCGTAGGACCGAGCCGCTACCGCCTGTGCTTTCAACGCCTCAGGATTCCAGTGACTTGGCATTTCAGCGCCGACAACAGAGGCAACGTAACGTTCCAAGGACAGCTGATTGATGACCAGCCAGCCGGTTCCTCTGTTGAGAAAAAAAATTGTTTCCGGATAGTGTTTTTGATTCACTACGATCGATCCGTGATGTCCTGATTGACAGGTCACCAACGAAGGTTGTTGTTGATCGAGAATTCGATTCAAGCTGTCTGTGTGAATGACAGTCCGGTTGTTGAGTTGGCAACTTGCCTGCCCTGTTAATTCAACCGCATGTGGAGGCGATTGACTCAGTAGAGCAACACGAACAATGGGATTGTCTGGAGCTCCGATTGGGATTGGAGTCAGTGTTGATGCTGGCAGTGTGCTGGGTTCAGGATGATTGGAATGCTGGGAATGACCTTTCTCTGCGTGGCTTGCCTGATGGGATGAATCGCCGCCGGATCCTGACCGTGCCGATCCTTTTTCTTCCGAACTCTCCAGTAACTTTTCCAGAGATTGCTGGTGTTGTCTCTGCTGTTCAAGCTGGCCAATGGCATAAACACCCCAGGTCGCCGCGCCGATCAATCCCGCGCTGGCGACCAGACCTAGCAACAGTGGGGTGAACTGTCTCACTGGTCCTCGAACAACACCCTTGATCATGCCCGAAATCAACGGATTTGCTTGGACTGGCCGCGCATTGATCGTGGGTCGCGGTGGTCTTGGTCGGGCTTTGTCCGAGGAACTGCAGCGGCGTCAACCAGGTTTGGACGTCATCAACTGCGGTCGAACGTCTGATGCAAAGGTTGTACCCGGATCCAACGAACCGTGGATTGTTGACCTGGAATCACCGGCCAGTCTTGAACTGTTGTCTCAAAGGCTCCTGGAGGAGGAACAGCCACTTCGGCTTGTGATCAATGCCACGGGGCGACTGCATGGAGCCTCTCTGACCCCCGAGAAGCGCCTCCAACAGGTCAGTGCATCACAACTGATGGAATCCCTGGCCATCAATGCTGTAGGCCCTCTGCTGCTGGCCAAGGCGATCGAGCCGGCCATGGTGAGGACTCGCCCTTTCCACTTTGCCAGTCTCAGCGCGCGCGTCGGCAGCATTGGCGACAACAGAACCGGTGGCTGGTACGCCTATCGCGGGGCAAAAGCGGCTCAGAACATGTATCTACGCTCGTTGAGCGTGGAGTGGGCCAGACGTTTCCCACTCGCGACAGTCACGCTGCTGCACCCCGGCACAACGGATACGGCACTGTCCAAGCCGTTTCAATCCTTTGTTCCCGCCGATCGTCTGTTCAGTCCTCAACGGGCAGCATCGTTGTTACTGGATGTTCTGCTTCAGCAGACAGAGGCTGATACCGGACGCTTTCTGGCTTGGGATGGTCAGGACATCCCCTGGTAGGCGTGCGCTTGGAGGATCTCCAGAGGAATCACCTGCAGGGCTGTGTGTTCCGTGGCTTCAAGCCTGACGGGGGGAGCCATTCCATCGTCATAGGCCTGCTTCCAGCGTGGGGCGCACACACACCAGTGATCGCCGGCTTTGAGTCCAGGGAAGCCGAAACCAGGCGCTGGAGTGCTCAGGTCATTGCCCTGGGCTTTGCTGTAAGTCAGAAAACGCTCTGACATCACACAGCAGACACTGTGCTGCCCTAAATCCGTTGGATCGGTTCGGCATAGTCCATCACGAAACCAGCCGGTCATGGGTTCACAGCTACAGCGTTCCAGTGCTTCACCCAAAACGTTGAGATGGCTTTGCTCAACAGGCTTTTGCGGTAGTGGATTTGACTCCATTGGCGTGCTTCTGCTCTCAGGAGTCTGCCGAAGGACTGGCACATTCTGAAACGAGATGGTTGACGGATCCAGGGGGTTAGGCGTTAAAGGTCGTTCAGTTATGCCTCCTCGATGGATTGGGAGTTCACTGAAGACGCGGCGTTTATCGCCCTCTGCGATGCGTTCCGGGAAAGCGGCGAATCGTCCGCTATTGAGTTCCTCGCCAATGGTGAGGGTGCTTTTCATTTCCAGGATCTTGCGCAGAATGCCGCTGGAGAAGGATTTGATCTAAGCGAGTCCAGTGCCCTGGACGACTTTCAACAGGAAGTGATCGACACCCTGGAGAAGCTCTGCCAGGACTAGTTCCTGACAGAGTCATCGGCGGATCTTCAGTTGTAAAAAAATCTGATCTCCTCGTCTCTCAGACCGTCCCATCCAGCCTGGATCAAGCGAGCATTCAAGGCGTCTTGGCTGAAATGTTTGGCACCCGTCCGCACGATGCGGTTGCGCATCGATTTACGCACTCCACTGCGCTTGCGCTGGGCCTCCTTGTCCATCACCTCTCGATACAACCCGAGCATCGCTTCAGGAAGTGGGCTTCCATCGATGTCGAGCCCGGCTTGAATCGCCTTGTCGATGGCATCGGGGCCACTGAACTCCATGGGAATCCTTGCTGATACGTCCACACAAGTCTGAGCCAACACCCTCCCGTCTTCAGATCGTGGCTTCCGTTCCGAAATTGGATCTCAAGCGCTGAAGTAGCGAGCGTTGCTGTGAAGGGCGACCAAGGCCGTCGTGCTCTGTTCGGGGTGAAGTTGATCGCTTTCGTCCATGGTGAGGCCAATGCGCTCCGCCTGGAGCCATTCCAGCTGCTGGCGAGAATCCGCCACATTGGGACAGGCTGGATATCCGAAGGAGTAGCGACTCCCCCTGTAGCGCTGTGCCAACACATCTCGGATCGGCATTCCAGTGGGGTCGGAGAAACCACATTCCCGACGGATGCGTGCATGGGTCCATTCAGCCAAGGCTTCCGCCATCTGCACCGACAGCCCGTGAAAGAACAGGTAGTCGCTGTAGGCATCGTTGCGGAACAGCTCCTGGCTGAAGCGACTGGCCTCCTCACCCATCGTGACGGCCTGCATCGGGAGCACATCCTGCGGCTGTCCCTGGCGTAGATCCTGATAGAAATCCGCGATGCAATAGCGATTGCCACTGCGTTGACGAGGAAGATCGAAGCGTCCCAGCTCTACGCCTCCATCGGGAGCAAAAACCACCACGGAATTGCCGTCGCGACCACAGGGGAAGTAGCCGTAGGCCACTGCCGGTTGCAGCAGTTGTTCTGTACGGGCGCGTTGCAGCCACGTTTGAAGAATGGGTTCTGCTTGTTCAGCGAGATCCCGCTCGTAGTCCTCTCTGCTCTGATGTTTGCCTTTTCGCATCTGCCATTGCCCTGCAAACAGCGCATTCCGGTCAAGGAACTGAATCACTTGATCCAGTGGGATCTGTTCCTCTCCTTGCAGGATGGATGCACCCAGGAATGGAGTCCTGACGACTGCCTCTTCCGGAACAGCGTCTGAGCGATCAGTGCTAATAGGAGCCGCGGTTTCGGATGGTTCCGGCGTTTCAGACGGGTTGGCCGCCATAACTCCGGTTGATTCGCTGGGTTCTGTCTCACCGCCCAGGGTGAGGCCATCGGGTGTGCCGTCTAAAAATCCAACCTGATCATCCCAGCGATCCTGTGATTTTGCTGCCACGAGGGCATCCATAAATCGCAGGTCAGTAAAGGCGTCACGGCCATAAATCACTTTTCCGTCATACACGTCACTGCAATCCTTATTGACGAACCTTGGTGTTAATGCAGCACCACCCAGGACAACGGGAACATTGATTCCGGCTTCATTGAAGGCATGTAGATTGTCCTTCATAAATGCTGTTGACTTGACCAATAGTCCACTCATTGCAATGCAATCAGCTTGATGTTCTTTCTGGGCTTCGATGATTGCATTCACATCTTGCTTGATACCCAGATTGATGACTTCATAACCATTGTTAGTTAAAATAATGTCCACTAAATTTTTTCCAATATCGTGAACATCGCCTTTTACAGTTGCGATTAGAAATTTTGCTTTTGCGGCTCGTTGTCCTTCTTCTTTTTCCATGAATGGTTCCAAAAAGGCTACGGCTGATTTCATGGTTTCAGCTGATTGAAGAACAAAGGGAAGTTGCATTTGCCCTGAACCAAACAGCTCGCCAACAACCTTCATTCCATCCAGTAAAAATGTATTGACGATATCCAATGGTGGGTAGTCCTTCAGCCCTGCGCGAAGGGCTTCTTCCAATCCAATGCGTTCTCCGTCAATGATGTGTTGCTTGAGGCGCTCTTCAACGGGAAGATCATTTAAGGATGGACCGGATTCACGCGCATCCTTGGTGCTGACGCCCTCAAATAGTGAGGTCAGAACTGTGAGAGGATCATAGGTGCAGACATCCCCGTCAAAACCACGGCGATCCTGGATTAAGTCTCGGCAGACTTTCTGATGTTCTTCGCTGATTTTGATGAGCGGAAGAATCTTTGCCGGAGAAACAATGGCTGCATCCATTCCAGCTTCGCAGCAGTCATTCAGAAAGACGGAGTTCAGGGTGATTCTTGCTGCAGGTGAAAGACCAAAACTCACATTGGAGACTCCAAGAACAAGATGAACCTGAGGAAGATCCCTGCGAATTCTTCGGATCGCCTCGATGGTTTCAGCTCCGTTGCGTCGATCCTCTTCAATGCCTGTGGAAATCGGTAGGGCGAGGGGGTCATAGAAAATTTCCCGGGCTGGGATTCCGTACTCCACAGCATCGCGA
>WTGE01000110.1 GCA_011525445.1 Synechococcus sp. CO36386bin_37 | reverse complement strand
ACAGAACGCCAGCCGGAATGAATGACAAGAAATCTTCGTTCAATTTCTAGTGCCATCTCAATTTGCGGAGGGAGCGCTTTCCAACAAACTTCCCGCCCAGTGAAGCTTGCGTGAAAGCGTTCGATAGTAGGAAGGGCTTTGATCCAGCTGCACCATCAAGGCATGATGTGCAGCCTGTTGAATCACACAGCATTCACCGGGGCCAAAAACCTCTCCAGCAGCACCATCTTTCCACAGTTTGACTTGCCGGTTTGAATCACCCAGAGGCCAAATTGCCACTCTGGAACGTGGCGGCAAGACGATGGTGCGACTTGAGAGGCTCATCGGACAGATGGGGCTGACGACAATGGCATCAATTCCTGGGTGCAAAATCGGACCTCCAGCCGCCATCGCATACCCGGTTGACCCAGTAGCAGAGGCCAGAATCAACCCATCACCACGAACCTGATCGACAACTTCTCCATCGATCTCCATTTCAAGAATGCAGGTCGGCGAGAGATCCTCGTAATGCGGTTTGAGATAAAAATCATTCAAAGCCCAGTGGACATCGTGATGACCCGAGCTCCATTCGTCGCCCACTCCGGTACCCGACAGGGAGGGGCCAGCACTGGACTCCTCCTTGCGCTGGACCACAGCTTGAAGCATCATCCTGCGCTCCAAAGCAAAACGGTCTTCCAGCAAGCGCTCCCAAAGGCCATCACGTCGGAGTAATCCGGGATCGTGGGTCAAAAAACCAAGATGCCCGCCCACATTGAAACTGAGGATCGGAACATCCAGGACGGCAAGGTGTCGAGCAGCACCCAAAACGGTTCCATCACCACCAAGAACAACCGCTAAGTCTGGGAGACAAGGCTCGGATGCCAGCAGACCAGGGAATGGATCTGCCGTCAGGCCACTCATGGCAAGTACAGACGAAATACCAATCTCTTCCAGCTCTTCAGAACAGCGACGTGCCTCTTTGAGCGCCTGAGGACTATCGGCGCGGTAGATCAGCCAAACCCGTTGAACACGCATAACAAGCTTGTTGTCCTACCAGCGCAACAGATTGAAGCGCTCCATATCCACTGTGACTCTGTTTCGGTAGAGAGACAACAAAATCGCCAGACCAACTGCAGCCTCAGCCGCTGCAACAGTAATAACAAATACAGAAAAAACCTGCCCGCGGATCAGTTGACCATCAACGTAAGACGAAAAAGACATCAGGTTGATATTGACGGCATTCAGCATTAACTCAATGCTCATCAAGACTCTGACGGCATTACGACTATTAATCAGTCCCCAGACCCCAGTACAAAATAAGAAGGCAGCAAGCAGCAGATAAGCCTGAAGAGGGACAGTGCCGGAGAGAAGCTCAGTGAGCATCGTAAAAAAGAAAGAATTGGTTTCAGCCGCGAGGCTGGTCGACAAGTAGAGGGGTTCGTGACTTTTCAATCAGAACCTGATCGGCCTCTTCCCCAGTCACAGGGTCAACCGTCTGAACGTCGCGTCGTGCCAGAACAATGGCTCCGATCATGGCCATCAACAACAAGACGGATGCCAGCTCGAAGGGGAGCAGATAATCGGTGAACAAATGCTCACCTATACGAGCCGTCGCATCCTCGCCAATGGGAGTTGGACCTGAAATCCAGGGAGTTGTCACAACCACTCTTGTGAGCAGTGCGAGAAGACCTAAGCACACTCCTCCAGACAGCAAACGACGTATTGGGAGACCGGCGATCGGTTCGAGATCCTCTTTTTTATTGACAAGCATGATCGCAAAGAGGATCAGAACGTTCACAGCCCCGACATAAACCAACACTTGAGCAGCTGCGACAAAACTGGCATTCAGAAGCAGATAGAGGCCTGCCACAGCCAGGAAAACACCGCCCAAAAGGAAAGCGGAGTAAACGATATTGCTCAGGAGAACAACCCCTAAAGCTCCCAGGACGATGACAGCGCTCAAAGCAAGAAAACAGATGAGCTGCGTTGAGGCGGCAATCGTCATCCTGGGCTCTCCTCCTGATTGGATAAAGATGATTCTCTCCCATCCTCGGCAGCCACGGAGACACCCGACGAAGAAATGGATTCAGCAGCCTTCAGCTCCTCAAGAACCTGCTCAGGCAGTTTTCCAGCCCGAGGTTGATCGGCAGAAACACCATGCGGCTGAATTTCCCCCTCAGGCAAATAAACAAGTTCTCTGAGGGGCTGCACTGAAGGGTCAGTCGTCACACTCGTTGGTAGGCGACCCAAGGCAACATTGTCGTAATTGAGACTATGCCGATCAAAGGCTGCTAATTCATATTCTTCTGTCATTGACAAGCAATTGGTTGGGCAATATTCCACGCAGTTTCCACAAAAAATACAAACTCCAAAATCGATCGAATAATTGCGTAGTTCTTTCTTTTTTGTTTCTTTATTCATTACCCAGTCAACCACAGGGAGATTGATCGGGCAGACACGTACACAAACCTCACAGGCAATTCACTTATCAAATTCATAATGAATACGCCCTCGGTAGCGCTCTGATGGAATCAGCTTTTCATAGGGATACTGCACCGTGACCGGTCGGCGCTTCATATGGTCGAAGGTGACCGAGAGGCCTTGAGTGAGGTTGCGAGCGGCGTCTACTGCGTCCCTGGTGTAGTCACCTACCTGTTTAAGGAAGCCGAACATGGTTTGGAATCGGGGAAGTGAACGATCTAGAAGGAGATGCCGGTGTCTCATCATGCCGGCGGGTTTGCAGAACTGACGACATCAGCCGCCGAAAGCAATTGGGAATGCCAGCTTGAGAGCCGCTGTGACAAGAAGGTTGACAAGGGCGAGTGGCAACAGGAACTTCCAACCCAAATCCAACAATTGGTCAATCCTGACGCGTGGTGTGGTCCAGCGCAAAAGAATCGCGATAAACACGAGGAGATAGGCCTTCAAGACAGTCATCACAATGCCAACGGTACCTGTGATCAGCTGAACCAAAGGAGCATCAATGGACTGTCCGAGCCAGGACGCAAGCCACTCGACGGGAATCGGAAACCCCCAACCACCCAAATAAAGGATGGACACAAGCAAGGCCGACAGAATCAGATTGATGTAGCTACCCAGGTAAAAGAGGGCAAACTTCATTCCTGCGTATTCAGTCTGGTAGCCGGCAACGAGTTCTTCTTCCGCCTCCGGAAGGTCAAACGGAAGTCGCTCGCATTCAGCAAGTGCACAGATCCAGAAAATCAGAAAGCCGACCGGCTGGCGCCAGATATTCCAACTCAGAACACCGGCACCAGTCTGTTGATTGACAATATCGACCGTACTGAGGGAATTGCTCATCATGACAACAGCCAGGACAGCCAGCGCCAGGGGTATTTCGTAGCTGATCGATTGGGCTGCAGCTCGTAATCCTCCCAACAGCGAATATTTGTTGTTAGAGGCGTAGCCACTCATCAAAAGGCCAATGGGCTGAACGCTGCTGAGAGAGATCCAGAGAAAGATGCCAACGCCAACATCACTGATCAACAGGTTCTGTCCAAAGGGAACGATCAACCAGGAAAGGATGACCGGAATCACCACAAGCACCGGGCCGAGCGTGAAGAGCAAGCTGTCAGCTCGAGCCGGAATGATGTCTTCTTTGACCAGAAGCTTGAGACCGTCTGCCAGGGGCTGAAGCACACCGAGAGCGCCTGCATATTCAGGGCCAACTCTTTGCTGAACACCCGCTGAAATCTTTCGTTCAAGCCACACCGTGACAAGAACCCCCACCACAGCGGCCACGAGGACCAGCAACATCGGGAAAGGAAGCCAGAGCAATCGCGCCGCTTGAGCCGAGAGCCCAAGCCCTTCGAGTGCTTGACTGAAGCTCTGCTCGAGATCAAGACCCGGACTCACCAGAGCCGGCGCGGTGGTGGCGAGTGAAGTCACCATGGTCGGAAAGGAGATTGATGCAACTTAGGCGCCCGCGGCGTTCACCCGCTCATCTGCTGGCACCCAATGACGCATTGAGCTGCCTGTATAGATCTGAGACGGACGGAAAATTCGGTTGGCACCAAGCTGCTCCCTCCAGTGAGCAAGCCAACCAGCCACACGAGAAATGGCAAACACAGGGGTGAAAAGATCCCTGGGGATTCCCAGTTTCCTGTAAACGAGACCGGAGTAAAAATCAACGTTGGGATAAATGCCTTTGGGCCCGAGTCGAATGGCTGCAGCACTCTCGAGGGCATGGGCAACGTCGTAAAGCTCGTCATGACCAAAGCGAGCAAACAATTCTTCTGCCAGCGATTGAAGGATGACGGCTCGAGGGTCTTTGACCTTGTATTCACGATGTCCAAAACCCATCACCTTGCGCTTGCTTGACACGGCTGAATCGAGGTAGGCAGAAGCTTGTTCGGGAGTGCCAATCTCCTCCAACATCGCCAGAACATCCTCATTGGCTCCACCGTGTAGGGGCCCAGCTAACGTTCCAACGGCTGATGCGACGACGGCGTATGGATCCGTCAAGGTACTGGCGGTCACGCGAGCGCTGAAAGTGCTGGCATTCAGGCTGTGCTCAGCATGAAGAATCAAACAGCGATCAAAAATTCGAGACGCGAGTGGATCGGGCTCTCGCTCCGTGAGCATGTAAAGAAAATTGGCTGAATAGGCAAGATCGTCACGGGGCTGAATGGGATCTTGGCCTTTGCGGATTAATTGAAAAGCCGCAACCATGGTTGGGATCTTGGCAATCAAGCGAACAACCGCGTCATAGATGTACTGCGGATCATCAATCGCCCTGCGTGAATAAAAAAGACCAAGTGACGCCGCGCTGGACTGAAGAGCGTCCATCGGATGTCCATTCGCAGGAAAACACTTCATCATGTCGCGGACGCGAAAGCTGACGCGACGATGCATCTGCACTTCATGTTCGAAATCACGAAGTTGCTGAGGGCTGGGAAGGTGTCCCCAAATCAACAGATACGTGGTTTCAAGAAAACTGCTGTGGAGTGCCAGGTCATCGAGGGAATAGCCCCGATAGGAAAGACGACCCTGCAAACCGTCTATGTCACAAATCGACGATTGAGTAGCAGGAACGCCTTCAAGACCAGGCTTGAAGGCAAGCCCTGAGCGTTCATGCCGAATTTCGTCGCCACGGGTCTGACTCACCACCACCTACCACTACAAGCACTCATGGCAACTTAAACGCTGCGTGGCAACAACAAACGCGGACTCATAAGCCCCTGCAGCTGCGCCAAACCACGGGGATTGGGATGCAAATCATGACTCCAACGTAGGTGGCAGATCCCTGCCTTACGGAGTCGCAGGGCTTCCGATCGTGCTCCGATCAATTCCGAAGCCAGTTCACTCAAGTCAGGTTCATGGCCCACAAAGAGACAGGACCCACGCAATTCCTTCACCAGTGGCCATGGATCCCCCCCAGGCTGAAGGCAGGTTGCGATTCGCATTGCAGGAGCCAACCCACTCTTGACTGCAAGATCTGCTGTTTCCTGCGCACGGCGATAGGGGCTGCTGTAGTGACAGTCGAACTTCAACCCGAGTTCATGGAGACGGCAGCACACCTGCAAGGTTCGCTGCCGTCCCAGAGTCGTGAGCTCGCGATCTGGATGATCCAGGCCTTGGGCACGCTCCACTGCAATCCCATGACGCAACAAAACCAGCTCAACCAAAGCGAAGCTGAGCGCGAAAGCGCAACTGATGATTTTCAGGACGATCATTCCCCATGTCATGGTCGGTGCCAACGCCGAGGGCAAGCTCCTGCACCGCGGGAAGAAGTGGCGTTCCAGCCACGGACTGAATCAGACTCCAGGGCTGCCACTTTTGCAGCAACACTCGGCTTGGTTCTTTCGCCAGGGCCAGCTGTTGAGCGAAAGGGGCGACACCCTCATCCTGCAGCTGCCGCAGTTGATCCCAGCGGGGCGCAAGCGCCGAGTGATCCTCCCTTCTGAACAAGGCATCAAGGGTTTGTCCCCACCAGTTCTGACCGGATTCACGTTCCAAAGCCACAGCAAGTTGGGCCTGAAGAGACGATTCACCCCGCTTGCGCTCCTGAGCTAAACGGGTCCAGACCTCAAGATCTGAACCCTCAGCAGGAAGGACAGACCGCACAAGCCCCCTTTGCTGCAGATCAACATCGACCTGCTCCAAGGATGGTTGGTCAGCCACAGTTCCCAGCAGCCAACCCTTGTCCCCCTGTTGCCAAATCAACGGACCTGCAGCATGTCCCACCACAGCCGCGGCCCCTTCAGATCCAGGCACCCGAAGGCTGTCCTGAAGGACTGGAGCCAACCACTGCGCAATGGGATCCTCATTGTCAGGGCGCAGCAAATCTGCAGAATCAGACAGAACAGCGAGCGCTGACGCTGATCCACCTGCTGAGCGAACAAGTGAGTCGGGAAATATCTTGCCTTCTGCGGAACGCTCCAAGGGTTGGCTGAAACGCAGCAACGCATCAACAACAAGAGATCTCCCCTGCGGTTCCAGTGCAGCGACCAAACCAACAAGATCATCCCGTTGAGAAATCGACCCTGGCATCCCAAGCCAAGACGTCATCGCCTGAGGATCCGCAGTCAGCAGAGCCGCCCCCTTCCCCAGTCGACGCAGGTCTTGCACAAGAGCTGCGTCGCCAAGCTGGTGGAGAGCATCCAGCTGAGACACGTCCAGGGATTGCTCAAGCACATCACGTCCAGAAGCAATCAGGAGCAGGTCATCGTCGATGAGTGCCGTCGCAATAGGTTGCGGGGCTTGACCCAGCAGGGCGCCGCGGCCGCTGATCACACCCATTCCTCGGTAGCGGCTGATTTGAAGATCTGTGCCGGCCAGACTGCGGGTCTGCCAAAAACGCTGAAGAAAGCGTTTGGCGCCATCCTCATCAAGGCTGGTAAGAGCCAATACCCAACCTTTCGATGCATCATTCGTTGACGCAATAAGGGAAAAACTGACCTGAGGGCCGATCCAATCCGCCAGCTCTCCGACAAAATCCAAACCCACTAACGCAAAAGCTCCATCACGCAGCTGCTGTGTGGTGTCCCTCGCAAGCTGTCGACCTGAGACGGGAGCGACGGCTTGGGCATAGGCAGGAACTTTCTCAGGATCAGCGAGCCAGTGAATGCTGAGCAAGGCATTCCTTGGCACAAACTTCGCTGCTCGTGGCAAAACCAGAGCATTTTCAACAAGTTTCAGCGGGCTGTGCTGTGCCATCACCCACCAAAGTCCAAGCGAGGTGGTCAGCAGCATCAAGACCGCTGCAGCAACAGCCAGAAGGAAGGATCGCGCCTTCATGATGCAGCAGGAGGGAGTATGGCCTCATCTTTGTTCATGATGCACCCCATGACATCTTCTTCCCCCCGATCCCTCAGCGTCAAAGAACTTCAACAGTGGCTTTCGAGCGGACGAACGGTCCAGCTTGTTGATGTGCGCGAGCGCTCCGAACTTGAGATTGCGCCATTCCCTGAAGCTGTCGCACACCTCCCGCTGAGCGAAGCGAACCGTTGGCACTCAGACATCTCTCAAACATTGAAAATCGATATGCCGATCGTGGTGATCTGTCACGCAGGCATTCGCAGCAGAAACTTTGGCTCCTGGCTCCTGGCTCAAGGGCTTGGCCACGAAGTTTGGAATTTGGAAGGTGGCATCCACGCCTGGAGTGTGGAAATAGATCCAAGCATTCCCCGTTATTGAGCAGCTGTTCATGACAACGGAACCAATCCAGGACGAAATCTCTTTAAATTTGCATATATCAGGATGACTTCGGTGCAGTCCCTGTCCTTCCGACAAGCCCAGGTGCTGCAGGCCACAGTGCATCACTACGTGGACACCATCGAGCCTGTTGGCAGCCGCACACTGGTGCAACGGTTTGGCATCCCGGCAAGCTCCGCCACGGTTCGTTCAGCTATGGGTGCTCTGGAGAAGCGTGGTCTTCTAACCCAGCCACACACGTCAGCCGGCCGCATCCCCAGCGCCCTTGGTTACCGCTGTTACGTAGACGACCTGCTGCCGGCACCGGCAATGCCAACGGCTTTTGGAAACTCAACACCAGCTGTTCGGGCATTGCAGAC
>WTGE01000477.1 GCA_011525445.1 Synechococcus sp. CO36386bin_37 | reverse complement strand
TCCTTTGATTGTGTGGGGGCTGGCCTCAATTCGTCGTCGTTATCAGGAGGTGCGTTGGTCCCTGGCTCCCAGCCCGCATATGGATCCTCTCCACCTAGTGGCCAACGATTGTGCTCCACGCCATCAGGCCATCGTTTGGATTGCCGCTCTCAACAAACCAGCATTCGAGGCCGTGCGATATGCCTGTGCCATTGCCGATCAGGTCACGGCAGTGATGGTGGTGGTGGATCAGGATGAAGCCGGACAGCTCAGTCAGGAGTGGGATCGTCTGGCGGGATCTGATACCGGTGCTTTGGAGTTCAAATTGCTTGAGAGTCCGTTCAGCTCGCTTGTGAAACCCTTTTGCGATTTTGTCTGCGAACAGGAGCTCCACCACCCTGAGCAGTGCCTCACGGTTGTGATGCCTGTTGCTGTTCCAAGGGATCAATTGGATCAAGCGCTGCTCAACCAACGGGCTTTCAATCTGTTTCGTGCTCTGTCGGCCGGCAGAAGTCGCGTGTTTTCGATTGTGAGGTATTACATACCGTCCGCTCGGGAGCGTCGAGATGCCCTCCGGGCAGCATGGGGTGATGCTGCGATGGAGCCAGACCATGCCTGATCCACGCGATCTTCAGCTCAGCTCATATGACTACGTCTTGCCCGAGGACAAAATTGCTCAGGCTCCGGTGGAGCCAAGGCATGATGCCCGCCTTCTGGTCGTGCAAGCTGCAGATCAGCTCTCATCCGAGTTGAGGCACAAGCGCGTTTGGGATTGGCAGCAGGAGTTGCAACCGGGTGACCTGCTGGTGGTCAACGACACTCGCGTTCTGAAGGCCCGTTTGCGCGTTCGTCGCAGTGGTGGCGGCTTGGGCGAATTGCTTGTCTTAGAACCTCGTGGTGATGGGCGCTGGTTGTGTCTTGCCAGGCCTGCCAAACGTATGCGGCCCGGAGATCAGCTCTGGCTTGAAGCTTTAGAGCAGGATTCGCTTCCACTCACCGTGTTGGCCAGCGATGGCACGAGTGGAGGACGCATTGTGCAGTTTCCTCCGAAGTGTGTGGATGCTCAAGCACTGGAACAACTGTTGGATCGGTATGGAGAAGTGCCTCTGCCGCCCTACATCACTCGGCACGACAGTTCAGATCAAGAGCGATATCAAACCCGGTATGCCAGACGGCCCGGTGCTGTAGCAGCTCCAACGGCAGGACTGCATCTCAGCGACGCCCTTTTGGCGTCGATTGCTGAGCGGGGAGTGGAGCTGGCCCATGTCACTTTGCATGTTGGTTTGGGCACCTTCAGGCCGGTTGAAATCGAAGACCTCACGGATCTAACCCTGCACAGCGAGTGGGTGGAGGTGCGCTCAGATGTGGTTGATGCTGTTTCGGCCTGTCGTTCACGCGGTGGTCGGGTGATTGCTGTGGGAACCACGAGTGTGAGGGCGCTGGAGGGGGCCGCGCTTGCTGGTGGAGGACGCTTGCAGCCGTTCAAGGGACCTGTCGATCTCGTGATTCAACCCGGTTATCGCTTCCATATTGTGCAGGGACTGCTGACGAATTTTCACCTCCCCAAAAGCTCGCTGTTGCTGCTCGTGAGTGCGCTGATTGGGCGCGACCCATTGCTGAAGATCTATGACGTGGCGATTGCGGAGAACTATCGCTTTTACTCCTACGGCGATGCCATGTGGATCGCTCCAGAGGCAGTTTTGATGGAAGCCAGACCTGAATCATCGGTTGAAGGAGTAACCAATGATGGGCAATAATGCATCGATCAAAGGGGCTGTTGTTCAGGAAATGGTTTTAGTCTGCTGAAATTGACTCTTGAAAAGTTAGTTCCTATTTATGTTTTGATCAGATAATTTTGATGTAGCGAGCTCAGCTTAATGGCCTTTCTCTGTGTGAAGAAAAGCGATCGATAAGACTCAAAGTGATGCTGTGAAATTTTCGTTTTGATGGTCATGAGTGAATAAGATGACGACTATCTGCATAAATTATTAAAAAAGGGAGAGCCCGAGCATTCGCCTGTTTAAAACAAAAGTAGTCTCCTCTTTATTGATTCATGCACTGGTCTTCTTGCCCTGATCTGAAAAGCAGTGGTTATTGCTTAACTTTGTCAACGGCATTTATGGTCGGTGCATGTGCTTTTATTTCAATTCCCGCCCAAGCGCAAAATATACAAACCACCAGAAACTCTTCCGTAGGTGCACAGATTCAATACAACAACACCTGGGGTCAGAGCTTTGAAGTGACAGGTCCTAGCTTAGGCGGTGGCGACGCAGGAACAGGAATAATCACACCATTTGCATCTACAACTCCTGGTCCAGGCCAAATAAAAATTACACCACTGATTGTTCCAAATTCAGGTAGTGCGTCGTTTAATGCAACTGTTGAAAGTTTGAGTGCAAGGGGAGGTCAACTTAATGCTGACGGTCGAATTGATGGATCAACCACTAGTAGTAATATCGTTTTAAATCAAAGCACTGCTGTAGGCGTTCCAAGTATTACAATTAATGTTGCTCCAAGTGAGAGCGAGTCCACTGTTGGCGCTAATATTTTAGGGACAAATATAGGTGTTGAAAGCCTCCAGGTAACAGGTACATACAGCAAAAGTGTCATCAATGATTTGACTGCTTTCTGAATTTAGTTTTTCTTTTTCCGGGCTTACCATGTTGGAGGCTAAATTTTTAGCTGTTCAGGAATTTACCACCAAAACAGTCGTTACTCTATTTCTAGCATTAATGTCTGTGACTTTTCCTGTTGGAATGAAAGCTCAAAGAGTGTCTGTTTCTGATAGCAGCAGTAAGATGATGTATTTCAGCTTTGTGAATGGTGGTGGTGTTGAAATTGCAAGTAATGTTGGTCTGGTTTATTCGGGAGCTCTCAATAGGCGAGTTGAGAATTATGCTGATCCGTTATTCATGACTATGAATGACACTGTGATGATCGATGGCGTGCCGGAAAGTATGCAACAGATGAACGAAAAAGGTATTCTTTATCAACACGAATTAAACCCAGAGGTCTCAGAGGGCAAAATCAATCTTAGAAATCAATCATCTTTGTCTGTACGCATTGGAGGAACGTTGGCAATCTATCAAGACATGATGGCTCAGTCACAAAATGTGATATCCCCATCTTCCTCAGGTCAATCTTTGAGTGTATTTCCATCCTTTTTCCCAAGTGTGTTTAGCTCAAATGCAGGTTTATGAAACGATATACGAAAATAGCGTGCCAATTTTTTTTCATATTAGCGATTCCTGCTTCGTCATTTGTCATGACTTCATCGCTGGCTCAGGTCAGTTTGGGCTACCGAAATCCTATCGTAGCAAGTGGATCGATGGGCCGATCTTTTCTGCAAAGTACCGTCCAAACCAATCGGTTTTCTATAGAAGGAAATAATGTCATTCCAAATGACAATTCCAATATTTTTAATCGATCAACAATTTGGATCATTAAAGATCAAAATCAAGCGTTTTCTCTAAAGACAGAAGATGCTAATCCTTTGGTCCAATCCACCAGTGTTTTTGAAGAGACCCGTTCAACGTCTGTGTCGAGAACAGAAACTTTACCTGTTGTTGTTTCCGGTCCAGCTGCAAATGCGCTGCGCAGTGTGTTTCCACGGGTCACAGGTCTTATTGAGAATGAGCTGGTTACTCCAGAAGCCTTAGGATTTTAAAAACAGCATTGTGATGTCCTTTCTTCACATGAGCAATGATTTAGTAAAATTTTTAAAGTTTATTGCTTTGATTATTTTTGTATTCTCAGCCAATATCAAGTCGTTATGATCATAAAAAAGCGGCCTTTCGGCCGCTTTGTGGATATTTTTAACGACAATAAATTAATCAAATGCTGAGGTCAGTGAGTTCATGATATTGGATTGGGTAAACACAGACGCCGTGACTGCTCTGGCTCCCGTTAAGGTCGAGGTGATCGATGCGCCATTTTGATTCACGCTTGAACCTGCCGATCCTGTTGATGCAAACTCAGTGAACTCAATCCCTGGCAAGCCTGTGGTTAAGTCTTGATTAAGCCTAATATTTGACGGTACGTTTGTTAGAGATAATCCGCCTGCAAGTTGATCACCACCAAAGGGAGTGATTCCAGCAAGTGCGGTAATTGAACCATCCCCCTTCACATTCTCTGTCGTTTGAGGAGTCGTCGAAGAATCGGTGACCTCTTGAATTGGAAGAAAACCAGTGCGGTCGTAGGTAAGAGTAAGAGATGACTGACCTGCATTACCCACAACAGATGGGGGATCACCTTGTGTGAGTTGACCTATTGGTTGTCCATTGATATTTGCAAAACTACTGCCCACTGTTGTTTCGAATGGTTTGAAATTCACAGCTCCACTCGTCGAGTCGTCTGCTTGCTGAATTTCCTGAGCAGAAACGTTAAAGGATTCTCCGTATTCCAATCCGAATTCGGCTGAGCCGGAAATGCTGATCTGCTGCACTGCAGAAAGGCTTTGAGCTTCGGCATGACCACCGGAAACAGACAGCGCCAAAAGTGCCGAGGCTACTGAGGCCTTAGCGATGAGCTTGATGTTGTTTGCCAATTGAGAGCAAAGCGAGGGAACTTCAAAACCCAAGAAATTATGAATTCTGAAGATATTGTTATAAGCCCTCGTAAGGTTTCCTTCAGCTTCTTCTCAGGCTTTCCTCAGGGTATTGGAGAATTTGTAAATAATTCTTTACAAAGTGGCTTTGCGGACCCCGTTGCCTCGATTTTTCTGTAAAGAGAATTTAATTCGGGCGGCGGGGTGCCTGAACTCGAGTCTTGACCATATTTTATTGTTAAAAGTGATTGATATTTTGTTGCAAGTATGGTAAAAATATTTAATTTTGCTGATGAATTTCTTGAATTACAAACACAGTAACTATTATTAGACCCCAAGAGTATAATAATTAATGTTATTTGTTGTGATGCATTTCACAAGAGTATCCCTAATTCTTGTAGCAGGTTTTTTGAGTGCTGCAAGTTTACCTTTATCAAGTTTAGCTCAATCCTCTCCGTCGGCGACGTCAAGTTCAAGAGCGACTTCTGCGGGTACAACCGTAAACAATCAAAATAATTCCCAAATTAATACCAGCTCATTTTATGGTTTTGGTCCTGGAATTAATTGCCCTACCCCAACTCTGTCTGTTGCGGGCTTTGGAGGTAGTGGTTCAGGATTGAGCGATGGAGATGTTATTGGCGCAAGGGTCAATAGTGATAATTATGGTGGTGTTGTCACAGTTACATTTCCGATTGGTGGTGCGAATCACGAAATTTGTAAAAAAATTGGTGAAGCTCAAGTCGCAGCATTAGAAAGTCAAGTCGCAAGAGCTCAAGCGGAAGCAAGAAAAACTCAGGCGGATATTAATCTTGTCACAGCTTTAAAATGTGTAGAGCTGTTGAAGTTTGCTACTCTATCTGGTCAATTTTCTGAGATTTGTGCTGGAATAAGACCTAATTTTAAGTAACTTGGTTCTCATTCGGTTTATTCCAAGCAATTTTTTATGCCTCTTTGTAGCTGAACGCCTGAATCTCTGCTATGTTTCACTTAAAGCAATTTTGGAATTTATTTTTGTTTTCGTATTGCATTATAATATTATTCCCGCGGGTAGCGCAATCTAATAGTTTCGATGTTTATTGCACTTCAAACGGTGACCTTACAACGACATGTTCGGGATGGGAAGGTGATCAAGACCTGACTTGCGTATCTAATGTTGGGGGTTCTTTCAGTTGTCAGGCCACTTCTGGCCAAAGCTTTGTTTGTGTTACAAATGCAGGCACAACGTCTTGCACCAATAAAAACAGTACTGACGCGCAGACGACTCAATGCACGTTTGATGGTGGTGGCACTTCATCCTGTGCACAACCTGATCCGCAATCTGCTCCGTTGCTGGATGCCCCCTCGATTGCGGAACCATCAATTGAAATACCTGATCGTTTGTTAACTCCGTCACTGAGTTTGCCATCCGTTTTTTGACCAAAACGTTGAATCAGTAGTGGCGACTCATCATTCAATTGTCTGTAATGGATTTGATTTCGATGCGTGATCTCTTTAAATGTACGCCTCTTTGCTGTTGTTAGGCCTTGATTTTGTTTTTGGCTGGCAGTAGAGATACTATTGGCGACGGATAAAGTATAAGCTTAAGGTTTAGTATGTTGCAAATGTTTTGGTAATGTCTACCCTTGTATTGGTATTGATGAGTAGCACATTTAATGCTACATACTTTGCCTATTTCTTGATGTTTGCGCATCTCCTCTCCCTAGTGAGGTCAGTTTGCTTCAGCTGCCAATGTTTCGTCTTCTCGCGTTAACCTCATTTTCGCTTGTGTGCTCATTGGCTTGTCCTTCGGCGCTGACTCAAAGTGTCCCTCAGGTGACTGGATGGACATTTTCACGATCTTACGGAAAGGGTGTTGGCAACGCCACTTCAACGACGGCTATCTCTCAAAGTGAGGGAGCACAATCATTTGAGGTTGTTAATGTTCTTCCCGTCTCTCAATTGGATCCCGATGGAGACTTCATCATTCAGGATCTTAATCGTCGTTTTTCAATAGGAGTTGAATCCAGCAAAGCAGAGGAAACTGTACAATCTCAAAAACTTAACTATTTTTCACTTTCTGATTGGGGATACACTGTGTTTAGTTACTAGTTTTGTCGATAGCTAACTGGATATGGTTGATAGGGATTGTTTTTTAAAATAAAATTTTTAATCAAAGTAGTTATTAGGTCTCGTTGGTTGTTCAATTTTCTTCACTCATTCCATTCTTTGTTCGTTTCGATGGATCTTTCGCAAGATCTTTTGAAGTTCAAGTGCATTTGTTTTGATCATAACCGTGCCAATGTTTTTACTAGCGAATCCATTCTGCTGTATGAGGTGTCTGGCTTTCTCGCCAATTTCCGCCAATCTAGCGCCGTGAATAACGTTGATCGAGACGGCATTCGTTTGGAAAGCTGTCAAACGGAGGATGGTGCAGAATTGGAAATCTACGATCCTATTGATGCTGTCTTTTTAGATGTTGTTGCGACTGGGAATGGAAGAGCGCGTCTTAGGGCTGATGGATCCGATGGAGTGTCTTTATCGTTGGAGGGGACTACCGTTCGAACGGCAGAAGGGAGTTTAATGTTGGAGATTATGGTGGTAACTTTGTAGTGGGGTAAGGTGAAAACATCAATTAATTGTACTCGTGAATTAATTGGCCTCGTCTCAGTGATGAGGCCTTTCGCGATGAACCTTCGATTGCATGATTCAACAATTAATGATTTGACTAACAAAAAAGCTCCGTCTTTAGGCGGAGCTTTTGATTCTTCAGCTAAACGCCGATGATCAGACAGGAACAGGTTGTTCGATGATGCCGGTGGGAACTTCAGCGAACATCACCGAAGACAGATAGCGCTCGGCAAGATCTGGTAAAACCACAACGATGGTTTTGCCAGCGAATTCATCCTGTTGGGCGAGGCGGATGGCAGCTGCGGCTGCAGCTCCGCAGGAGATGCCCACCAGCAGACCCTCTTCTTTGGCGAGGCGCAAGGCCATCTCCACCGATTCTTCATTTGTGACCTGTTCCACGCGGTCGACGACGGAGAGATCGAGGTTTTTGGGAATGAAGCCAGCGCCGATGCCCTGGATTTTGTGGGGGCCAGGCTTGAGCGCTTCTCCATTCATGGTTTGGGTGATCACAGGGCTGTGGCTTGGCTCAACAGCAACCGAGGTGATGGCTTTCCCCTTCTCCTGCTTGATGTAGCGAGACACACCAGTGATGGTGCCACCGGTTCCAACGCCGGCGACGAGGACATCGATTGCGCCATCGCAATCGTTCCAGATTTCAGGGCCAGTGGTTTTCTCGTGAATTTCAGGGTTGGCTGGATTCTCGAACTGACCGGGCATGAAGTACTGGCTTGGATCGCTATCCGCAATTTCTTTCGCTTTGGCGATAGCACCAGGCATGCCTTTGGCCGCTTCCGTGAGAATCAGTTCTGCACCGAGCACTGCCATCACCCGTCGACGTTCGATCGACATGGACTCCGGCATGGTGAGGATCAGTTTGTAACCCCGCGCTGCGGCCGTAAAGGCCAAGGC